>NZ_JBQSVK010000015.1:0-63974 GCF_052376195.1 Psychrobacter sp. AOP7-B1-25 | reverse complement strand
ACTTAGATTGTATCTATTTGTAATTTTTAATGAGAATGGAAGGATAGGAAAGCATCAATATCTGATACATGAACCATTTAGTAGTGTAAAGCTTTCAATTTATAGAGCCGTTACCTTTTTACAAAAAGCTAGTTCGTCATGAATCTATTTTATAGATATATCAATCGTGAATTGCTTAAATAGATTGAGAGGCGTCTGCATGAAGTGATTTTAATTAACTGGAATATGGAATTGGCTTCTTAGAGAATTACCACTCACATTGTGAAGAGTGAACCGCCCCGACTTTATCGGAGATTGATTTACCTGAGTCAGGCAGCGATGCCTGCCAGGGTTAAATTATCATAATACCGTTTTTCAAAATCAAAAGGTGACACATAACCAATCGTACGATGCAGCCTTTTTTGTTAAACCAGTCCACCTATTCAAGGGTTGCTAATTCAACATCATTAACGCTAGTCCAGCTCTCTTTCAAATAATGAATGACCTCAGACTTATAAAGCCCATTGACTGTTTCAGCTAGTGCATTGTCGTATGAATCACCTGTGGTACCGACAGAAGTAATCACACCGCAGTTAGCCATCTTCTCAGTGTAGCGAATGGATAAGTACGGAACCCCTCGATCACTGTGATGAATGACATCTTTGGGATTGTTTCTATCTGCTATTGCTTGGTTTAATGCCGGCATCACCATATCGGTGTTCATGCGATTGGAAACTTTCCAGCCCACAATAGCGCGAGCAAACACATCAATAATAAAAGTGGTATATACCCAGCCGATTATTGTTTTGATATAAGTAAAGTCTGCCATCCAAAGCTGGATATGTAAGGCGCTTCAAAGTATAAAATTAAGTTTAGGGTTATTTTTTATATTTACTTTTTCATGATTTGGTCACGCTATGAGCTAATTATAAAAAAGCAGTGGAAAAGCAAAAGCGATACTAAGAAAATATTCTTTAGCATCGCTTCTTATAAAGGTAGGAATAGTCAGTTGGGGTCAATTACAAAATCAGTATTTATAGCGTGAGCACGAAATGGTCACGTTTTGGTCACGGTGCTGATTTTTGAGCTTTTAATATTTTAGATGAACTTAGCAATTAGACTGAATAGCTAATACTGAAAAATGCTACAGACCTTGAAAATTGGACAAAAAAAATCCTCACTGTTAAGTGAGGATTTTTAAGTATTTGGAGCGGGAAAAGAGATTCGAACTCTCGACCCCAACCTTGGCAAGGTTATGCTCTACCACTGAGCTATTCCCGCTAATTATCAATTAACTATCGTCAGTTGATGAAGGCGTATTATACGCGGTTTTTTTAGGGTGTCAACACTTATGACGAAAAAAGTTGAAGTTATTAAAATAGGCATGTCTTCTGGTTATAGATGTATGTTATAACGGTTTATTATAATATGTATTCCAAAAGCTTTGAGTGCATAAATAAGCTGGGACGCACTTTATAATTTAATCTCAATTACATTCACAGTTATCAATACTTACAAAGATAAGTTACAAGGATAAAAAATGAGTCAACAATATACCATCGCTGATTATTTGTTTGATCGTGTCGCAGAAGCGGGTGCATCTGAGATATTTGGCGTACCTGGTGATTTCAATTTAACTTTTTTGGATAATATTCTCGCCTCTGACAAGCTGCGTTGGGTGGGTAATACCAATGAGCTAAACGCAGGCTATGCTGCTGATGGCTATGCACGTGAGCGTGGGTTTGCCACTATGGTGACGACTTTTGGTGTAGGCGAGCTGTCAGCGATTAACGCAACCGCAGGTTCTTTTGCTGAGTATGCGCCTGTATTGCATATCGTAGGTGCGCCCAGCACAGCCTTACAAGACTCAAAGCGTCGTATTCATCATTCGCTTGGTGACGGCGTATTCAATCATTTCATTAAGATGGTTGAGCCAGTGACCGTGGCACGAGCTCAGATTACCCCTGAAAATGCTGCCTCAGAAATTGATAGAGTGATTCGTTTGATTCTCAAAAAGCATCGTCCAGGTTATCTACTACTATCACCAGACGTCGCGCGCCAGCCTATCTATCCACCAACGACTAAGTTGATCGATAGCCAAGAAGATATTACCAGCCAAGCGGCATTGTCAGATTTCAAACAAGCACTGACAGAGTTTTTGCCAAATAAGACCACCACACTAATGGCGGATTTGATGGTGCATCGTTTGGGATTACAATCACAGCTCAAAGCACTGATCGCTGATACAGACATTCCTTATACCACGCTATCTTGGGGTAAGACGCTACTCGATGAAAATAGCAATCGTTGGGCAGGTACTTATGCGGGTGTTGCTTCGCGTCCAATTGTGAAAGATGCGGTAGAAAACTGCGAATGTCTTATCAAAGTAGGGGTACA
Source organism: Psychrobacter sp. AOP7-B1-25 (assembly GCF_052376195.1). Lineage (NCBI taxonomy): Bacteria > Pseudomonadati > Pseudomonadota > Gammaproteobacteria > Moraxellales > Moraxellaceae > Psychrobacter > Psychrobacter sp. AOP7-B1-25. The sequence goes on along the minus strand of NZ_JBQSVK010000015.1, from coordinate 61,598 downwards.
ATATACCGACACTACTACCGCAGGATTTAGCCAAGATATTAATGAAGATGTGGTCGTAGATTTACATTATGAGCGTGCTTCCATCAGTGGTAAGAATTTTGCACCGATTGCGCTAAAAGATGCGTTGCAAGCCCTGCATGAAGTGATGACCTCTGGCATCAACATCGTACCAAAACCTTTCTGTGAAGAAGTTAAGCCGTACGAACAAAAAGGTAAAGACAGTGAGTCTATTCGCCAAGATGACCTATGGCATATTATCGCTGATCGCTTAGATCATAATAACTTGGTATTTTCTGAACAAGGAACGGCCTATTTTGGTATCAGTGATGTGCGTCTGCCAGAAGGGGTGACGTCATATGGGCAGCCCATGTGGGGGTCGATTGGTTACACGTTGCCTGCCAGCTTGGGCGCGGCGATTGCGTCACCAGATAAACGCAGTGTGTTATTGATTGGTGATGGTTCAGCATTGCTGACTGTGCAAGAGTTGGCAGTAATCATTCAAGAGCGCATCAACCCTGTGATCGTCTTAGTCAATAACGATGGCTATACGGTAGAGCGCGCAATTCATGGTGAGAACCAGTATTATAATGACATTCCTAAATGCGACTGGCAGATTATGCCACAAGCATTTGGCGCGACAGAAGAAAATAGCGTATTACTCAGAGCAGAGACAGCAGGTGAGCTAAAGTCTGCTTTTGACAAAGCTGCCGAGACGACTGACAAGCTTGTGATGATTGAGGTAATTGCAGACAAGCATGATATACCGCCATTACTAGCAGATATCAGCGCGGCGCTAAAACCAAAAAAAGACTAGGCAATTTGTAAAAGTCTGCTCAATAGAAGTAAACGGCCCCATTTAGCACCATAGCTAGATGGGGTTTTTTGTATTTTTTTATCATACGGGTTAATTAATCAGTGTTTGCTCTTATGTCAGTTTGCAGACTTTAGTATCATGGCGGATTGGGCTACGTTCAGCCTTTATACTCAACAGGAGATAGACCCGTCGTGATTTGGTTAAAAATGCTTATCGGCGCACTGATGGTACTGGCAATTCAACTATTTGCTCAAACTAGATTTTTCTATTTGGCCGCACTTGCGCCATTATTTCCCACTTTTACGTTAATCAGTCACTTTATCGTTGGTACTGAGCGTAGTCCTGCTGATTTAAAGATCGCGCTGATATTTAGTATGCTTGGTGTCATACCGCATTTGATTTATACCTTTGTAGTGTTTTTTAGCATCAGTTATATGAGCTTATACAAGGCACTGCTATTAGGCGTGGTCGCTTGGACGATTGCGGCCGCTATTTTGGTACTGACATGGCAATACATTCAGGGCTAAGTATTACTAAGGCATAAACTCTTTCAGCACAGCCATAGTATTTGATGAGCTTTGCTTTAATATTTGAGCGTTTTTACTTGAAGTGTTTTTTATTGATTTAGTATTGGCTGCTAGTTCTAATAGTGATGCTAATATCATCACAAATAATTGCCATTCATATTTTGAATAACGGCCGCTTATGTTAGGCTCACTGGTGTAATATCTACTAACAGCAAGATAATGAAAACAATATCGCAATCAATTACGATTCTGAATAATAAAAAATAGGGCTCAAAAAAAATGGATACCTTGAATATCCTGTATCTGGTAGGCGCAGTATTAATCTTCGCCAGTATCATGGCGAGTACGTTATCGGCTCGCTTAGGCGTACCATTATTATTGTTGTTTTTGATAGTGGGTATGTTGGCAGGCGAGCAGGGTATCTTGGGTATCGAATTCTCTCAATATACGCTAGCCAATTTCGTTGGACAGGCAGCCTTAGCTTGTATCTTGTTAGATGGTGGTTTACGTACGTCCTTCAAGTCTTTCCGAGTAGGTCTAAAACCTGCAGTTACCCTGGCCACATGGGGTGTGCTGGTCACAGTCATGGTGTTAGGGGTATTTGTCACTTGGCTGCTCGATGTCGATTGGCGCTTTGGTTTACTGATGGCAGCGATTGTCGGTTCAACCGATGCGGCAGCGGTATTCTCTCTATTGCGCAATGGTGGCGTCAAACTTAACGACCGTGTACAAGCCACGCTCGAATTAGAGTCTGGTGCCAACGATCCCTTAGCTATTTTATTAGTCACTGGTCTTATCGCTTTAAATGTTGACCCTGCTGGTCAGACAATGTTTGGTTTTTTGGTTTTATTGCTGCAGCAGCTGAGCTTTGGGCTAGGCATGGGCCTATTGTTTGGTTATTTTTTATCTCGATTGTTACCAAAGGTGCATCTAGCAGAAGGGATGTATGCCATTTTGATCCTCTCCGCTGGCTTGGCTGTATTCGCTGCGACCAATCTCATTGGCGGCAGTGGATTCTTGGCGGTATATCTCACTGGTGTATTAATCGGTAACCATAAGGTCCGCTCAACAGAGCATGTCATGCGAGTGATGGACAGCTTTGCTTGGTTGTCTCAGGCGGTACTGTTTGTGGTGCTAGGGCTATTGGTCACTCCATCAAATGTCCTCAATGTCTGGCACTATTCAGTGGCGATCGCACTCTTTATGATCTTTGTGGCGCGCCCTATTGCCGTCTATACCAGCGTCAAACCATTCAAATTTAAAGACAGAGAAATTGGGTTTATTTCTTGGGTTGGTTTACGCGGAGCAGTGCCTATTACCTTGGCGATTTTACCCGTCATGGCTGGGATAGATAACGCGTTTATGCTGTTTGATATTGCCTTTGGTGTCGTGGTTCTCTCACTAATTTTGCAAGGTACGACCATCCCTACAATGGCAAACCTGTTTAAAGTACGTATTCCAACGAATAAAGACCCCAAAGAAGAACATGAGGTTTGGGTATCAGATAAGGCCAGTATCACACTGTATGAGTTTGAGGCAAAGTCAGGCGCATTTGCCATTGGGCGTCATCCTATGGGTATCTCTAAAGGCATTAACCCTGACGAAATCAGTGTCTTTGCGCTAGTGCGCAACCAACAAATCGTAGTGGTCGATGACAGCACAAAGCTAAAATTCGGCGATAGTGTCTGGTATGCGATGAGAGGCAATCACGCTAGCAAAATTGCCAAGATCTTCAATGATACGACACTAGATCGTAAAGCTATCGATGATTTCTATGGTGACTGGCTGTTATCACCCAGCGTGAAGCTTGGTGACTTGCCATTTTTTACAGGCATCATGGCGTCTGAAACGCTGGTAAAAACACTCAAAACGTCCGATGAAGACAGTGCAAAAAATATGTGGGAGCAAACGGTGGCTGAGTATGTGAAATCACATCTGGGTACCGCGCCAGTATCAGGCGATACCGTTGTAATAAGTGATGAATGGTCATTAGTTATCAAGGAAGTTGATGACAAAGGGAAGCTGAGAACCATCGGTCTAAAGTACGAAGAACCCGCAACAGGCACATCCTAGTGTCTATTATTTATTTGGCTATATATGAATGTATTCTATAGTAGGTTCATCATTTTATTCAAAAAGTCAGCAATATGTTTGTGCTGATTCTGCCGATATGCCCAATGGTGCTCGACGGCATAACTGGCTTCTTCTCGCAGTAATATTTTCATCAAACCTTCTCTTTCATAGCGCATGGCTAGGTCACGAGGTAAATAACCAACATGGTGACCGGCAAGAATCAACTGTGCGGTTGCTTCCATATGATAAGTGGTGGCACTTAATGTTTTAGGACGTACGTGATGGATGCTGACATCCGTAATATAGCCACGCTTAATCCATGGGTAGTTTTGTTCTAAGTCTTCTAATGTTAATCCTTCTGCATTATAAAACAGTCGATGCTCACGTCCGCAGCATACCATTTGTCTTTCTACAAATGCTGGCTCAAACGTCAGTAACGGTGGAAAACTGCCAAAATAACCAACGCCAATATCACTTTCGTTACTGAGCAGTTTTTCTAACATGCTCTCAGGGCTTTGAACGTCGATAGAAAAATGTATCAATGGGTTATTGCGGTAGCTGCTAGCAAGACGCTGTCTTAGTGCATCATAAAAAAACTTAGGCATTTGGTCGGTTAGACACAGTCTAATATGTCCACCATGAACAGAGTCTAGTTGCTGAATATAATGCAGCTGATGTTGAAAATTGGCGACCGATTCAGTAAATGCAACGCAAGCCTCATAAACCGCTGCGCCATCCTCTGTCAGCTTAAATCCTGCGCGACCACGATGGCATAATGTCATACCCAAGCGATCTTCCAAATGCGTTAGATGACCACTAATCACCGAAGGTGTGACGTTTAGGCGTGTCTGAGCTGCTGTCACCCCTTTGCAGTCTACGATAGCCATAAAACTACGTAGGGTTTTTACGTCTATTTTTATCAATTCGTCTAATATCAAGAACCGTCCTCCAATAAATACGCTTTCCAACAAACTTCTGCTAATAACATATAAGTCTGCCTTACTACGAAAATTCAGAAGTTTACTTCTAAATTTTACCATGGTTCATGCTCTTATATTTATGTATTGTCAATGGTATGTAGCAAATTGTGTACTTTAATCAAATAAAGCAAGGAAGAATTTATGACATTCAATCAACCATTAAGTGGTAATGAAATGCCAAGATTTGGCGGTTTCGCTTCTATGATGCGCCTGCCAACTCAAGCCGATGCTGAAGGGCTAGATGTCGCGTTTGTTGGTGTCCCTTTAGATATTGGTGCATCTAACCGTAGCGGTGCAAGATTGGGCCCTAGACAGATTCGTGATGAGTCAAGAATGATTCGCCCTTATAACGTGGCCACTCGTGCTGCGCCTTTTGAGTCATTACAAGTCGCTGATATCGGCGATGTCCCTATCAATACATTCAACCTGCTAAAAAGCGTTGATATCATCGAACAATTCTATACCGATAAAATCGTGAAACACGATGCCATTCCATTGACGCTAGGCGGCGATCACACTATCGCGCTACCTATCCTACGAGCACTTGCCAAGAAACATGGTCCTGTCGGTATGGTACATATCGATGCTCATGCTGATATCAATGATGATATGTTTGGCGAAAAAATCGCCCACGGCACACCGTTTCGCCGTGCGGTTGAAGAGAATCTAATCGATGGTAACCGTGTGGTACAGATTGGATTGCGTGGGACAGGCTATAGCGCTGAGGAGTTTGACTGGTCAACAGAGCAGGGCTTTCGCGTGGTGCCTGCTGAAGAGTGCTGGTACAAGTCACTAGCGCCATTGATGGCAGAAGTACGCGAAAAGCTAGGCGATGGCCCTGTCTACTTGAGCTTTGACATCGACGGTATCGATCCTGCATTTGCCCCAGGTACGGGTACCGCTGAAATCGGTGGTTTGACCTCAACGCAAGGTATCGAAATTGTGCGTGGTATGCGCGGTCTAGATGTAGTCGGCGGTGATTTGGTTGAAGTATCGCCACCTTATGATCCATTTGGTAACACCTCTGTATTGGCGGCAAATTTGTTGTTTGAGATGCTATGTATCCTGCCCGGTGTGCGTTATGACGACAAGGTTAAAGCAGTTTACTAATCGCCATCATTTATTACCTATATAATAAGCAACCTTTGTAGCTAGAAATTAGTAATTAATATGAAAGAAAAAATACAAAGGTTGTTTTGAGGTAGTGATAATTATTTGAATATTCAGCGAAATTTTTAGGATGACTAATCCATGACCCAATTGACGCAAACGTCTTCTGCATTATCAGAAACCACTTCTCTAACCTGTGGTGAGCTACTGGTACAGTGGCTAGAGTACTATGGGGTAGAGACCGTTTTTGGCATCCCTGGCGTACATACGGTAGAGCTGTATCGCGGCTTGCCTAGTACCAATATTCGTCATGTGACACCGCGTCATGAGCAGGGCGCTGGGTTTATGGCGGACGGTTACTACCGCGCTTCCGGCAAGGTCGGGGTTTGTTTTATTATCACAGGACCCGGCATGACCAATATCATGACAGCTATGGCACAAGCGCTGGCTGATTCGATACCGATGTTGGTCATCTCTAGTGTCAACAAAGTCAAAGACACGGGTAGCGGTGAAGGGCATCTACATGAGTTGCATGATCAGCAGGGTATGGTCAGTAAAGTAGCCTTGACCAGCAAAACCATTTGGCAACCTGAATCGCTACCGACAGTGATTGCCGAAGCCTTTGCTTTATTTAATGGTGCACGTCCGGGACCAGTCCATATTCAGTTGCCTATCGATATCATCACCGCTGATGCCAGTTATGTCGCTAAGCCACCTACTTTAAATGCTGCCGCAACTGGCCAAGCCGATACAAACAGCTTGAGCCTACCACAGGTTACCAGACCACTACCGAATCCTGCGCAATTAGATTTGATTGTACAGTCATTAAATACGGCTAAAAATCCTGTAATACTTTATGGTGGCGGCTGCGTCGATGTCGATCACGATGCACAACGACTGGCAGAGCTGATAGATGCGCCAACGTTCTTGACGATTAATGCCAAAGGCTTGCTGCCACCTGGTCATTCATTAAGTTTGGGTAGCAATCAATCATTAGCCGCAGGTCAAGCCATAATTACCGAAGCAGATTGGGTGCTAGCGATTGGTACTGAGCTTGGTGAGACTGACTACGATGTGTTCTTTAACGGTGAGTTTAAGATAAATGGCACGCTGATACGTATCGACTGTGATGCTCAGCAACTGCAGCGTCCATTTAGAGCAGATATCGCGGTACTGTCCGATGCACAGATAGCGATTAGTGGTCTATGTAGCCGCTTAGAACATCAGGCATTCGATCATCAAGCATTGTCACGTGTTAATGAGGCAAAGCAGGCCATCTTGAAGGATGTAACAACAGACTTTGCTGGTCAAAATGCATTATTAAAGCTGATCAGAGATGAGGTAGAAGACGTCATTTTCGTTGGTGATTCAACGCAACCTGTCTATAGCGGTAACCTTGGCTTTGAAGCCTTAGCGACGCGTAAATGGTTTAACTCATCGACAGGTTTTGGCACGTTGGGTTATGGCTTGCCTGCTGCTATCGGAGCCATGGTTGGCTCAAACTTACCTGTCGTTAGCTTGATGGGGGATGGCGGTATTCAATTTACGATTGCCGAGCTCATCTGTGCAGCTGAGCTTAAGTTGCCATTAATTGTCTTATTATGGAATAACCAAGGCTACGGCGAGATTCGTCGTTATATGGAAGAGGGCGGTTTACCACTGATTGGCGTCAATATTAAAACGCCAAACTTTGAGCCACTAGCGGCAGGATTTGGGGCTGGCTATCGCAGAATCACCGATAAGCAGCAACTGTTAGCCGCATTAAAAGCAGACACTAAAGGTAAACAGCCAATCATTTATGAGATTGATGAAGCAGATGATTTTTTAAAGGAAATGGCTGAGACAGTCACTTATTTTAGTTAAGAGTGCTGATATTCATAACTTCATAAAATGACAAACGCTTTATGCAAGGAAGTACGTTCATGCCGCCAAACGCTAAAAAATGGTCAGAAGACAGACACGAGCAAATATCGTGTTTGTTGACCGACCTTGCGGCTGTTGTTGGTACGAACAACCTATTAATAAAATCAAGCCAACAGCAGTCCTATGTACAAGGTGCGATTGAAGCCATCACAGACGCTACCGTAGCAGTTGTGATACCGAACTCTCTAGTAGCACTATGGCGCGTTATTAATATCTGTGCAGCTGCCGATGCGATTATCATTGCTCAAGCGGCCAATACTGGCCTAACAGGCGGCTCAACTCCGAACGGAGATTACGATCGACCGCTAGTAGTGATTTCTATGCAGTCATTGGGCGGCGTGCATTTACTCAATGATGCAGCAGAGCTGGTTGCTTTGCCAGCTGCTACTTTGCAGCAATTAGAGTCTATCCTTGCGCCATTAGGGCGTGAGCCGCACTCGGTATTAGGCTCTAGTTGTGTTGGTGCATCGGTGATTGGCGGTATCTGTAATAGCTCAGGCGGGATGCTAGTACAGCGTGGTCCTGCCTATACTGAAATGGCGTTATTTGCTAGACGCAATGCCTCAGGAGCGTTTGAGTTAATCAATCATTTGGGACTGGATTTGGGTTCGCATCCAGAACAAATGCTAGAGAACTTGCAAGCTGGCACATTTAGCGAAGCCTCGAACAGCACAAGCGACATTCAAGCTTGCACCAACCAGCATTATCAACACAAAGTTCGTGATTGTGATGCAACAACACCTGCTCGATTTAACAATGATCCTAATGGTCTATATGAAGTGTCTGGTTCAGCGGGTAAGGTTATTGTATTTGCGGTGAGGGTAGCGACCTTTGCTAAACCAGAGCGAGAGCAAACGTTTTATATCTCGACCAATGGTGCGGACACTTTAACCACACTCAGAACACAATGGTTAAAGAGTGAGCTCACGCTGCCTATCTTGGCTGAGTATATGCATGGGGATTACAACGATATCACGATGCGCTATGGTCGTGATACTTGCTTAAGTATGCGAAAGCTACCTGCCAATAAGATAGGTGCGCTATATCGATTGCAGACAAAAATTGGCTATTATCTGGATAAATGGCATCTGCCAAAGACGCTGCCAGATCGGATATTGCAACTATCATCGAGATTTATGCCGCCATCGTTACCCGAGTCTTTGAGTACGCAAGCGCTTGCATATAAATATCATTTGATTATAAAAGTCGCAGATGGCGTTGATGGCGGCAACAATATCACCGCTGCGCAGACATTTCTGCAAAACCATCTACAGCAGTATCAAGGGGCTCTGCATGTATGTACAGCATCTGAATCGCAGTCGCTATTGGTGTTTCGCAGTGCCGCGACCGCTGCCATGTTTCGCTATTATGATTTAAATCAAGATAAATTTGGCGAGCTGTTATCGACTGATATTGCCTTACCTAGAAACGCTGTAGATTGGGACGAGATTTTACCTGATTCCTTACAAAAACAAGTCAGCAAAACTTTTTATTTGGGGCATTTTTTCTGTCATGTTATGCACCAAGACTATTTATTGAAACCTAATATCAATGCCAAGCAGTTCAAGGATGAGTTGCTGGCATTTTATGACCAACGTCATATCGAGTATCCGGCGGAGCACAATGTGGGGCATGTGTACCCTGCTAAAACCGAATTACATTATTTTTATAAAAAACTGGATCCAACCAATTCGCTAAATCCAGGTATTGGTCAGACAGAGAAATGGAAAAACTGGCAATCATCGCCCATTAAGGAGAAGTTAAATGACGAATGCTATTGATAAATCGCAGCAGCCGATTTTAGGTAATAATACTGTCGACCCTGAAACGCCGCTGGCAGGACAATGGCGCGCTGCCATGTGGAAATTTTTATTATTTTCAGCGTTGGGTATTGGGTTATTTATCATACCCTTTCAGTGGGATGGTAAAGTCACCATTTTATTGGGTGTATTGACCGATACGCTGCAGGCAGGGCTAGGTAGTTTTGTGGCTTATATCACCATGGCAATCGTTTCTGTCTCCTTTATCGGAGCTCTGGCTGTTAAGGTATTAAAGCCCAACCTAACAGAGAACTCATTAACAAAAAACCTCTTTGATGTGGATTTGTTTTGGTTGATCACGCGATTTTTGGGTATGTTATTTGTTTGGATGATTTATCTACAGGTCGGCCCTGAGTTTATTATCAATCGTAATACGGGCGGCGTCATTTTTGAAGATTTGATTCCCATTCTGATTCCATTATTTTTCTTTGCAGTTTTGTCACTACCATTTTTGACTGACTTTGGTTTGATGGAGTTTTTGGGTACTTTAGCCAGTAAGATATTCATCAAGCTGTTTAAATTGCCAGGTCGTTCTGCTGTCGATGCCATGTCTTCTTGGTTTGGCGCTGCATCTATCGGCCTGCTAGTCACCATGCAACAGTATGACAAGAGTTTCTACAGCCAGCGTGAAGCGTCTGTCATCGCCACCACCTTTTCAGTGACCTCTATCGCCTTTACCTACGTAGTGGCCAAAACCATCGGTGTAGACAATAACTTCGTTTACTTCTATTTGACTATTGCCCTAACAGGGTTTATCGCTGCGATCATCATGCCGCGTATACCGCCATTATCACTTAAACCTGACACATATCACGCTGGCAAGAGCATGTTAGACGAGGGTATTCCTGCACAGTACACCACTTATCAATGGGCGCTCAATCGTGCCGTCACTCGTGCACATTCTATGCCCAGCCTAGGTTATGTATTTAAGCGCAGCGTTGGCAATTTGTTTGATATCTATTTTGGATTGATCCCTGTTATTTTTGCCATCGGCACTATTGGTCTTGGCTTAGCAGAGTACACGCCGGTCTTTAACTGGTTAGCGACACCGCTCGTACCACTGCTTGAATGGTTACAGATTCCAGAGGCTGCAAAAGCAGCACCAGCCATGATTATGGGCTTCGCAGATATGTATTTGCCAGCCTTAGTCGGTAAAAGTATCGAGAGTGAGATGACACGGTTCATCGTTGGCGCTTGCTCCATCACACAGATTATTTATATGTCTGAAGTTGGTGCGCTGATCTTGAAATCAAACATTAAGTTAAATGTACTAGAGCTGTTCATCATCTTTATGTTCCGTACGCTTATTAGTTTGGTGGTTATTACATCAGTGGCGCACTTATTGTATTAGCCATAATACTGTATTAACCACAAGATTGTATTAGCCGCAGATACAGGGCTAAAAAATATCTAGCCTAACAGTAAGATATAAATAATCGGTTTTTCTGTCATCAGATAAACTGATTATTTAATCGATAGTGTTAAATATACAAAGATAATTTTATTAAAAATATAGGGCGATTGATCATTATGGAAATGTTGGAATCTACTGAGCTGACTAGAGAAGCTGCTAGTCAAACCGCTCAAAATGAAGTTGTACTAAATGCCGCTTATATCAATGGTGACTGGGTCACGATTGAAGCGCCTGCAACTGACACTGATAATGCCGATTCTAGTAAAACAAATAACCATGCTTTGTATGATCCAAACTCGGGTGAGGTAATCGCAACGACGCGCTTATGCACCAGTGTCCATGTAACGCAGGCAGTAGAAGCAGCTGATGCAGCGTTTGCTAGCTGGTCAAAAACTGCTGTAAGCGAGCGTGCGCACTATTTAAATGCGATTGCAGACGCTATGGAACAGCAGTTCGATAAATTGGTTGGGCTATCTGTATTAAACAACGGCAAGCCAATTGAAGAGGCAAAAATAGACGTCAGCGATGCCATTGCCTGCTATCGTTACTATGCCAATCTCATCACAGGTCAGGCAACATGGTCTGAGGTATCAACGCTTGAGTCGGGTATACGCTTATTAAAGACATACGCGCCAGTGGGTATTTGTGCGCTGATTACCCCTTGGAATTTCCCCATGGTAACAACCTCTTGGAAGCTAGCACCTGCGCTAGCGGCAGGCTGTACCGTGCTACTAAAACCGTCTGAGGTGACATTATTACCAGAGCTCATGCTAGGTAATATCTTATCGGAAATAGATCTGCCAAAAGGCGTGGTCAATATTTTACCGGGTGCGGCTGAGGTAGGCACTGCTATGACCAGTCATCCACTGATTGATAAAGTCTCGTTTACGGGCAGTAATGTCGTTGGTGAAAAAGTCATGGTCCAAGCAGCAAAGGGTATCAAAGATATCAGCCTAGAGCTGGGTGGTAAGTCCGCTATTATCGTATGTGCAGATGCTGATATTGATTACGCTTGTGATTTAATCATTGGCGGAATATTTACCAATGCAGGTCAGATATGCTCAGCTACTTCACGTTTGGTTGTACATCAAGATATCGCTGAACAGCTGTATGGGGTCTTAAAAGTCAAAACGACAAGTCTGCAAATCGGTGATGGTTTTGCGGTAGATACGCTACTAGGTCCATTAGTGAGCGAGCAGCAATTGAATCAAGTCAAAAAATACTTTGATATTGCCACTACTGAGAATCTCGCTTGTCTGACTGGTGGCGAGCTAGTTACTGGTTCAGGATATTTTGCTATGCCGACTGTCTATACCAATGTACCAACGACCAGCCAATTATGGATGGAGGAAGTATTTGGTCCTGTATTAGTCAGTACAACCTTTGCTGACGATGTAGAGGCTATTCGACTAGCCAACGATAGTAAATTTGCTCTAGCAGCGACCATCGTTAGTACCGATGAAACTGCTGCACTTGAGATGGCGCTACAAATTAAAGCAGGACATATCTGGATTAACGAGCAACAAATCGTACTGCCAGAAGCAGGATGGGGCGGATTTAAACAAAGCGGCATTGGCCGAGAGCTGGGCGGCGATGGTTTGTCCGCTTATCAGAAGAGCAAGCATGTGTTATTGACCGATTGATTAAATGGTCACTATCCCCTGTAGAGACCATTGACTAGCTATCAGCATGATTATTGAGTGATTGTTGATAGCTAGCATTACGTTTTTTTACTAGAGCGTTTCTTATATTAACTTTACTGTTGCACCCATTCAAGATAAAATTGAGCAATCATTCAAGTTTCAAAGCCGTGCCCATTCTTATATGCGGTCACGGCTTTTTAAATGGGGCACATTATGTCACGCACCGCACTTTACAACCGTCATGATGCCTTGGAGCGTGCGCTACAGCTTTTTTGGCAAAAAGGTTTTCATGCTACATCTTTAAAAGATATCGAGCAAGCACTTGATATGCGTCCAGGCAGTATCTATGCTGCTTTTGGTAATAAAGAAGGCCTGTTTCAAGAGTCATTAGAATACTATGCGCGTCTGGGCTTGACTGAGATTGAGCGAGTGTTGAGCCATCATGATACGCCTCTATTAGGCCTTGCTGCTTATGTTCGGCAGCTTGGCGGAATTCGTGACAAGGCGTTACCAAGCCGAGCCTGTATGTTGGTTAAGAGCTTACTAGAGTTGGGTGCGCGTGAGCAAACAGCGTTAACCAAGGTAGAGGTGCTGCTGTCAGGTATGGAGACACGTTTTATAGAGTGTTTTAGAGAAGCACAGAATGTGGGAGAAATGGATAAGCAGTTTGATCCGGTTAGGCTTGGACGTCGACTACAAGCGGAAGTCATGGGCCTGCGTGCCTTCGCACAACGCAGCGTAGAAAGCTCGTCTATACATGCTCTTGCTGAAGATATGGCCTTATCTATAGAAGCACTGCGACTCGATGATTCAGTAGATGATACTTAATAGCATAATGGTCAGGTACTCAACACAGCGTATATCTTACAGTGCACACCTTGAGTTTTTACTTAGAAGATTCGAGCTGCTTTAGGGTATGATACCCCCCATATATACGAGTGAAAATAGTAATAGCGCAGGCAGCAGCAAAGATTCCAGCAAGTAGCACGAAATGCTGCGGCCAAATACATAAAGCGACAAACAGAGCAATAGTCTCGGTGCCTTCAGTCAGACCATTTAGATAATAAAAGCTTTTGTATTTGAACTGCGGCTTATCCAGATTGTATTTTTCAGCGGCAATCGCAAATGCCAAGAAGCTAGATCCTGTGCCAATAAATGCAGCCAGTAATATAGAGCCAGCAATGGCATTTTGTTCAGGATTTGCCAAAATAAAGCCAAGCGGTATGGCGGCATAAAATAAAAAATCCAAGGTAATGTCTAAATAACCACCAGCGCTAGAGCTTTGCTGTGCGTAGCGAGCGAGTGCGCCATCAAGCCCATCAAAAACACGGTTCACCGCAATGGCGGCAAGCGCCCCATACCAAAACTCAAATGCGAGTAATGGTAAAGCCAACATACCAATCAAAAATCCTACCATCGTGAGTTGGTCTGGTGTGATACCGCGCTTGTGTAGTACCGCAACGACAGTGTTCAGCATCGGCTTGATAACGGGAGTGATAAACTTATCTAACATGCGAGCTGCCTTTTGTGTTTTGCTTTTCTTGTTATTTTGACTGGGTGCTTGATTTTAATGTCTAAAAATATTGTCCTATCCTACACGAATAACTTTACCGTTGGCTGCTTCGGCATCGCTTTGGTCATGCGTGACCATAATAGCAGGCAGCTTATGAGTGCGAATTTGATCGAATACCAATTGCCTCGTATCCATTCTCAGTTGGGTATCTAGCTTGCTAAAAGGCTCATCCAGCAGTATCGCTTTTGGCTCACTGAGTAGCGTGCGCAATAGGGCGATTCGTGCTTGCTGCCCACCTGATAAATTATCAGGATGGCGCTTACCCATACCAGCTAATCCAACTTGCTCTAGTGCCTGCTCAATTTTTTCTTGCCGCTGTTTCTTATTGCCTTTTGGCATAGCAAAAGCAATATTACCTGCGACGGATAAGTGTGAAAACAGCAAAGGGTCTTGATACAACACGCCAATATGGCGTAGATGCGGCGGTAGGCTACAGACATTTTCGTCATTTAACCACGCTTCACCTGTGGAGTGAAAGCCACTGGGCAAAGTGCCTGTGAGCCAATTTAAAAAGCTCGATTTACCACTACCAGATGGCCCCATCACAGTGAGTATGTCCCCGCCAAAAATCTGCTCATCAATGCTCAGTAGGCACTTATCTTCTCGATATAGCGCTAATTTCTTTATCTGTAAAGATGATGACATCAAAACCCCTTTATTTATATGGTCATTATTGGCTGGTTTAGGGCATATTAATGAGTGTTGTTTTGACCACTTCTAAAAATATATTTTGGCAGCAGGCTTGCTAGCATAAACCCAATCAGTGGTAGCAACATTTGAATAATGGCATACACTGCACTGGTGCGTCTACTGGCACCGTTTGCGAGCGCGACTGCTTCTGTCGTAATGGTGGCGATACGTCCACCGCCTGCCAACAATGTCGGCAAGTACTGACCAAAGCTTATCGCCAAACCCAGTGCGACAGCAATCAATATAGGTGTGAATAGCTGTGGTAGTTTGACCTGTAAAAACACTTTTAGTGGTGTGGCACCAAGGCTAGCAGCCACGCGCGCAAAACGTGGATCTAAGCGCCGATAGCTACTAGACAGCGATAAAAACACATAAGGCAGCACAAACAGTAAGTGCGTAAAGGCTACATTAAAAAACGCTGCTTGGTTATTGGCCAGTTGCTGTAACCAGACTAAGCCAAATAGAAACGCGATACTCGGTACCAATAAAGGTAAATAAATGATTAAACTGGTAAAGCTGGAGAGTCGTTTTGCACTCAGTTGCTCCGCTTCTAAACACAGTAAAGTCAGCACAATGGCAAATAAAGTGCTCACAAGACCGATAGAGATGGTATTAAATAAAGGCGTACCCATTTGCATAAAAGCACTTTGGAAATGCAATAGGACAAACTGCTCTGGCAAGGCTGCAGGGAAACGCCAAAATCCAGCAACAGACCACATAGCCAGTCCAACAAGTGACATAAACATAAAGCCAATCACGATGACGGTCAAGGCAGCCGTGACTTTTTGCCATATCGCATCTGCATGATGGCGCGCGCCATTGATCAGTGAGCCACTACACATTACTTTTATCAGCTTTTCACCGCCTAGCCACAATGCGATTAGCCCAATGGTCAGAACAAGCTGTAATAGTGCACCTGCCGAGGCTTTTATACGCATGTTCAAATCGACATCATTGAACCATTGCATGATAGTAACGGCAAGCGTTGGCGGGGTGTTTGGCCCTAGGATAAGAGGCATTTCTACGCTGGCACTGGCATAGGCGAGTACCGCTAGGATAGGCAAACGTAGCAACGGATAGAGTAGAGGCAAGACGGCTTTAAAAAAGGCAGTTACGGGGTAATAACTCAGATTGATAGCCACTTTATATTGTTGACGTAGCTTTTTGCCGAGATCTGGTTGTGCCAATGCACCTAGGGCAATTAATAATAAAAAAGGTAACTCTTTTAAGGTCAAACCCAAGATAATACTGATACCGTAAGTATCATGAGGAAATATGCCTTCTGGTGCTAATTCCCAACCGCTTAACCACGGCGATATCAATCGTGCAAACATACCAGAGGGTGCGATTAAAAACCCAACTGCAATCGCTGCTGCAGCATGGGGAATAACCAAAATAGGGCTAAGTAAATGCTCAATACGAGTGAGCCAAACACTATTGAAGAATGCTGCTAATATCATCAAAGTCATGACAAAAGACAGCAAGGTACTGATCAGTCCTGTACCAACGCTGAGCAGAACCATTTGAGTAAGACCTGGCGTCATCCAAAGGTCTTTGAAACCTTGTAGGCTGACTGTCGTTTGCTCAAGTGCAGGCACCCAGCTAAATGCAGGTAATAATACACTGATTAGCCCGCCCAGTACGGGCAGTATCAGTATCAGTAACAAAAACTTAGGGCTCAGGGTAGCGATATGTGTGAATAAGTCTTTTTTATACATGGGGCTCGCACTCGAGTTTTTGCGAGCATTGACCTGGCCTTGGGCGCTACCTTTATTGGTATCTTGGCTCATGGACTCACCCCATAACGTGTTTGCCAGCCCTGCATGATGGCCTCAACCCAACTTGGGTGTGGCTCACTCACAGTACGTTTGATACTGTCAAATGGTAGCGCGCTAGGATGAGGTTTATCGGTCTTGAATAAGGCTTGTTGCTCAGGGCTGAGCGTCGACTGGATGAGTACGGTTTTGTCCCCCCATATAGAGGCGGTTTGTTTTTTGGCTTGTGCTTCTGGGCTCATCAAAAAGTTAGCGACCAGCTGAGCCGCTTGAGGATGACTGGCGTTATAAGGAATGGCCACAAAGTGCGTATTACTCAAGCTGCCATCGCTCATGGCATAGCTACGAATGCTCTGGGGTAAGTCATAACGTTGTACCGCTGCTGGCACTTCTGGTGCCGAGAAGGTAAACGCAAGACTTAGCTCGGTATCATCGACCAAGCGACGCATTTGAGCACCAGTTTGAACAAACTGCTCGCCCTTGCGCCACAGTGTGGGATGCAGGTCGTCCAAAAATGCCCATAATGAATCTAGTACGATTGCTTTGTTTTCCTCAGTCGCAGGCATGTTGAGTAGAGATTTAGTGTCTTCACCAGTATCCGCATCATGTTGCTCATGTAGCATGACCAAGGCATACTTTAAAAAGCTCATCCCTAAAAAATCAGGCGGTTTGGGGTAACTAAAGCGCCCGGGATTCTGTGCGGTCCAAGTGGTGAGTTCATTTAAGGTGGTGGGCGGCTTTTTGGTAGACATGCTATCATAATAAAAAGTCAGTGACGCCTGTCCCCATGGTGCTTCCATGCCGTTAACGGGTACGCCAAAATCGAAGTTAACTGCAGGATTGTTGTCTGGATCAGTGAGTGCAAAATTAGGTATTTTGTTTGACCATTGCTTGAGCAATAAATCGTTTTCACTCATGGTGGCAAAGTTTGCACCATTGATCCATATGAGATCAACGCTACCTTTATCATCGTTATTGGCTGACTTTTCTGCTAGGACGCGACTGACAGCTTCGCTGGTATCACTCAATTTTACGTGGACCAAGTTGATATCGTATTTTTCATCAACTTGCTTGGCCGCCCACTGTAGATAGGCATTGATTTGAGGATCGCCGCCCCATGCATAAAAATAGACGTCTTGATTGGCACCTTGCGCCTCTACTTGTTGCCAAGGTGACGCCTCACCATCACGGCTCACGGTATTCGGTGATGCTGTGCTTGCAGAGATACCGATACAAACGCTAAGCGCCATTGCATAGGCGCTATAACGCGTGAGACGTTTGAGCATCGGTAAAGCGGTAATAACGCGCATTCAAGTTTCCGTCATGATTTAAATTTTATTAAAGCTGGTAAAGATTTTATAGCTAGCCATGTCAAACGACACAGATACTACAGAATCTAAACCAGCTTTATTGAGTTTTTTAGAACTTTGTTATCAGTCGTATCCTTTAACGGTGTTTATCAGCAATCTGCTATTAACTAACTGGCATTAACTAACCGCGACGCCAAGTATGATATTTCTCTAACCAACTCAATACAGTCTCAGGTGCGTGAGCACG
The DNA here is from genome assembly GCF_052376195.1 of Psychrobacter sp. AOP7-B1-25. Lineage (NCBI taxonomy): Bacteria > Pseudomonadati > Pseudomonadota > Gammaproteobacteria > Moraxellales > Moraxellaceae > Psychrobacter > Psychrobacter sp. AOP7-B1-25. The sequence continues at coordinate 43,699 of NZ_JBQSVK010000015.1, read as the reverse complement.
TTTCCATTCACCAGCAGCATACTTATTGCCTTCTGCCCAAGTAGGGTAGCTATGGATAGTACCTAAAATTTTATTAAGACCAAGACTGTGCTTCATGGCTAATACAAACTCAGCAATCAAGTCACCAGCATGTTCAGAAACGACTGTCACACCCAAGATTTTGTCTTTACCTTTTGGTGTAATGACCTTGATAAAGCCTTTAGCTGCACTATCGGTAATGGCACGATCCAGCTCTTCAAATTCAAAACGGGTAATCTCGTAATCGATGCCTTTATCAATGGCTTCTTGCTCGTTGATACCTACGCGAGCAACTTCTGGATCAATGAACGTAACCCACGGAATCACACGGTAGTCTACTTTAAACTTCTTAAGATTACCAAATAAACCGTTTACCGCTGCATACCAGCCCTGATGAGCGGCGACATGAGTAAACTGATATGGGCCGACAATATCGCCTGCAGCAAAAATATTAGGATATAGGGTCTCTAAGTATTCGTTGGTCACAATAGTACGATTGGTTTCGATACCTAGGTCTTCAAGACCATAACCAGTAAGACGAGCGCTGCGGCCAACTGCACAAAGTAGCTCATCATATTCGATATCGATTTCACTATCATTGTGTTTAACGACGATGTATTTTTTACCATCACGAGCTTCACAGCGTAGTGCCTGGTGAGAGGTCAAGATATTTACACCACTTTCGGTAAGAGCTTTGTGAGCAAAGGTAGATACTTCAAGATCTTCTTTGATCATGATGCGCTCTGCCATTTCGATTTGCGTCACGTTTGAACCCAAACGAGAAAAACTCTGCGCCAACTCGCTACCGATCGGTCCACCACCCAGTACTACCAATTTTTTAGGTGCTTCGTCTAGCTCTGAGAATTTATCCCATAACGTGTCGCTGGTCACATAACCTGTTTCCTCTATACCTGGTAGAGGTGGTACAAATGGACGAGCGCCAGTAGCAATAACAATAGTACGTGCTGTTAAGGTCTGCATACCACCATCATTTAACTGAATTTCTACTGTCCAAGGGTCGATCAATTTAGCATAGCCTTTGACTACATCTACGCCTAAATCGGTATAACGCTCAACACTGTCATGCGGTGCAATATCAGCGATCACTTTGTGTACACGTGCCATAACTTTTTTAAATGAAAACTGTGGTGTGGCGTTTTCTAGACCATAGTCCTCACCATGGCGAATTTGCTCTGCGATTTTGGCACTTTTGATCACGGCCTTACTTGGAACACAACCATAATTTAAGCAGTCACCACCCATTTCGCCAGATTCGATCAACGTTACTTTCGCTTTAACAGCAGCGGCAATGTAACTTGTGACCAAGCCACCAGCACCAGCACCGATTACAATCATGTTGCGGTCGAATTTTTTAGGTTGCGTATAATCTTTATAGACACGACGTTTTTTAAACACGTTTAAAATTCCTTTAGCAATAAATGGGAATATACCCAACAAAGCGAATGATAAAATTAACTTGGGTGATAAAATACCTGACAAGCTTTCTATTTGCGCAAGCTGCGTCCCTGCATTAACAAATACAAAGGTGCCAGCTAACATACCTACTTGGCTTACCCAGTAGTAAGTCCATGATTTGATAGCGGTAACGCCCATCAATAAGTTAATCAAAAAGAATGGGAATACAGGCACTAAACGTAGCGTAAATAGATAAAAACCACCTTCTTTTTCGACGCCTGCATCAATAGCAGCGAGACGTTCAGGAAAGCGTTGTTTAATGGTATCACGCAGTAAATATCGCGATGCCAAGAAGGCAATAGTAGCCCCAATACTGGATGCGAATGAGGCAATGAGCAAGCCTTGTACTAGACCAAATAATGCACCAGCGGCTAGCGTCAAAATCGCAGCGCCTGGTAAGGAGAGGGCGGTGACAACGACATACAGTAAGAAAAACCCACCGACAATCAATAGTGGTGACTGCGCTTTGTATTCATTAAATTGCGCCATCGACCCTTTTAAGCCCTCAAGCGTCAATAATTGATTTAGGTCAAAGTAGAAAAAACTTGCCGCTAATATCAATATTAATAGTATTAAAAATATTCTTTTAATCATGGTGTGTCCGGCCAAATAAGGGAGCGAAGGCTAAAACCGTAGTTATTACTCAAACAGTTAAATAACTATATTTGAGTAATGCAGCGATTAAATCGAAACATCTGAATCGTTTAACTACGATAAAAAGTTTGAATCAGTAGTCTTAATAGTATACAAATTATGTCTTGCTGTCTGTTATTTGTATTACTAAAGTAATAAGTACTGCCGCTGATATCTATACTAGGGATTTATTTTTGCCCAGTGTTAGGGTGTCATAGTCTCTCATTAAGAATAGAGCGATACAGGCGGCTAGCATTGGCCATGCGGCAAAAAATAACAGGTTGTCAAAAGGCGTTAGGTAAAGACCAAAAGATGCAAAAGTAGAGCCAGCGTGTAGCAGTAAAATAATGCCATATGTCCATTTTTTGAATAGACCCATTACAAATGAGAATATAAGAATGATTTGCAAGCTACCAATCAGGTAAACGATAGTGATACCTAAGTTTTCTAATGCATAGAATTTAGCAAACACATTGGCAGCATGTTCAGGATTTACGAATTTATCGATTGTCCAGAAAAAGAACACAATGAAAACACCAAGGCGAAGAAGTAATAATGAAAGTGGTAAATGTTTTGGCATGAGTTATCTCTTTTGAGAAAAAGTAAAAGTGGATTGGAACAAATCAAGCAAATAAAACGGGCATGATGGTACCGGACTATCAGCTAATAAACACAGGTAAAATATGAACAATGTTGAGTGGTTACTCAAAAATAAACTAAGGCTTACCACCAAATGTGCTAAAAACGCATTGTAGTATTTATTGAATAACTGTTCAAGTTGATTATATCCATATTCTGGCAATTATAGAGCTGGGTTACTTTCTCTAACTAAACCAGCAATGTTAGGTTAAAGAATCTTGATTTGCGTACGTTTGTTTAAGTCTGTCGACATATTTAACCTTTGTTTCACGATATACAGATTTGTCTAACTTGTACAAATACAAAAAGCCCTTTATAGAACGTAAATTCTATAAAGGGCTTTTGACTGGATACTTATAACACTATAGTAAAGCTGACGGCAGTAAAATAAGTCTCTACCACATCAAATCATCTGGAATTACATAAGCGGCATATGGATCGTCTTCTGCCAATGCTTCCTCAGCAGTGTCGTTGGACACAACCATAAAGCCTTCCATTTTTGAATCAATACGATCAGCCAATGGACGAGGCAGTAGTGCATAACTTTCTTCTAAACGTGCGATGACCACGTGACCTGCCACGATTTGATCATACAGTTTTTGAGTAATAGAAATTTTCTTTACTTTCGACTCATCGACAAACTGATAGCTAACCTCACCTTCTGTCTCAGTAATTTGATGCTGTTTAATCATTTGGATGATATTGGCCTTTAATGCCTTTTCTTCCAACACTCGCTGTTTTTCTTGATTAAGCTTCTGATCCTTTTCTAGCTTTTGTGCTTGTGCCTCTGCTAGTGCTTTCTTGGCTTCGGCGCTTTCCGAATCACCAGTACGCTTGGCATGTTGCGTTTGTTTACTGATCTTCTTAGCCTTTTTACTATCAACCAAGCCAGCTTTTAATAATTGAGCCTGTAGGGCGTTTTTTGCCATAATCCAATCACCTAAATAATGATACCAAAATCATAAATGCTAAAAAATACATTGTATCAAACTTTGCTGACGCATGTGGTCAGACGATGACAAGACTTTATACGCAGTTGGTTGTTAGTTTGATATAAGCTATAAGTAATATGGAGAGTAACAAATTGCAATTATTGCAAAGGCGGCTTACACATTGCTGGATGAAGCTATTTAAATTGGTTATTATCAAATGAAAGGGTAGACCTTATAAGCAGATGTTTATAAGGTAATGATCATAAAATAAATGAAAGCTACTCTACCAGAAATATGGCTTAGTCAGAACTAACAAGCTGTATAGGATTAAATAGTTAAATTTAAGGACAGATTATGACAACATCACAGCACATTTTGGCCTGTATTGATGGCTCGGCAGTGACTGAATCGGTTTGTGACTATGCAGCATGGTATGCCAGCAAGTTAAACGTACCTGTTGGATTGTTGCATGTCAGTGACATACCAGTATCGACCAGACGAGATTTGTCAGGTGCCATAGGCATAAACAGTCGTCAGTTTTTATTAGAAGAGTTATCTCAGTTGGATGAACAACGAGCAAAAGTCGTCAACAGTTATAGTAATGCGTTGGTACAAGATGCAAAAAGCCATATTCAAAGCAGTTTCGCTGACGTGAATGTTCGTGTTTATCAACGCCATGGCAAGCTGCTTCCTAGTATTGAGCACTTCAAAGAAGAAAATCGTGCGATTGTGATGGGCCGCCGCGGAGAGGATCATAAGAACAGTCGGATCAATATTGGTAGTCAGATCGAGACGGTCGCTCGTGGGTCAGATATTCCTATATTGATTTGTTCAGAGAAGTTTGAAGAGCCAAGCTCTTATATGATTGCTTTTGATGGTAGCAAAACCTCTATTAAAGCGGCGCGAATGGCGTCAAAAAGTCCATTATTAAAAGGTCTAAAAGGTCATATCGTGATGGTAGGCAATCATAATGACGCTGCTAAGCAAAGTATGAGCGCCGCCGCTGCACAGTTAGAAGATGCTGGGTTTGTCGTTGAAGCACATCATCTATCTGCTTCTGATGCGGTAGATGGATTGTTAAAATTCCAAGTAGAAAACAATATCGACATTATGGTCGTGGGTGCATACGGACATTCAAAATGGCAACAACTGTTTCTCGGTAGCACCACGACAGAAATTATCGCTAGCACGTTATCTCCCGTTATTCTGGTGCGGTAATAACGTCATATATTTGTGTTTATCGTCTAGGGCGTGTCCTCGGTTTTATATTGTGGGTACGCCCTAATTATTTAATACCTTTGGAATACTTTATGCTCATTAATGCAGATTTTTCACAACGTGCTTCATTAACCCCCGAAGCACATCAATGGATTAAATCACCACAAAACGGCGTGGAGCGTGTCATGCTTGACCGTATAGGGGTTGAGAAGGCTCGCGCTACCAGTCTGGTACGTTATGCGCCAAACTCTTACTTTCCGCATCATCTACATCCAGGCGGCGAAGAGATTTTAGTATTGTCAGGCACTTTTTCTGCAGACGATACTCATTATCCAGCAGGTTGGTATTTACGTAATCCACCGTCTTCAGGACACAGACCTTATAGTGACGAAGGGGCTGTTATTTTCGTCAAGTTGCGGCAAATGTCATCTGACGAAACGCAGCACGTGGCTATTAACACTGATGATGAAGCTAATTGGCAGCAACAAGGCAACCGTAATGTTTGTCCACTTTTCTATGATGAGGTAGAGAACGTTAGTCTACAGCGTATCGACGCAGGCGAGTTACTATTTACTGAAACAGTTCATGGTGGTGCAGAAATACTAGTCATAGCAGGCGAGCTAATAGAGGGCGAGCAAGTATATCGACAGGATAGCTGGATACGCCTACCGATAGATGCGAACGTATCAATCAAAGCAGGAGAAAAAGGCGCAACGATATACCTAAAAACTGGTCACCTTAATAATATCATTGGTTTAGATGTTGAAGCTGATTGAATATCATCTATTAAGTGTGCAGACTAACTATAAAAATTTTTTTTGATAAGTACAATTTTGTAAATAGCATACTGAATCATCTTTTTATAAAATTAAGATTTCATTAAGAACGATCGTTCTTAATGAAATCTATAATAGAAAAGATACCGAGTACCTTCTTTTCTACCTACCTTCGAAAAATAAAAACCTTCCAAAAAACTTCTTCTAAAAAATTAGACTAAGTAATTAGAGTGCTCTAGAGTGGCACTCTTGGTTAGTCTTATTTTTTATTTTACAAAAAATCTAATATGCTTTTAAAGATAAATGAGAATACATATCGTTTTTATTACCTATTGTTAAGAAAAACTTAACTTGTAAAAGATAATTATTACGGTCCTATACCCTTATGGTGCCTACTCATTCTCTTGATTATTGACTACTCCCATAGTCTAAATTAAGAGTGTTTTATCCTTAGAGATGCACAGTATATTTGCGAGATAGGATGTATTTTACAATTAAATAAAGAAACTATGTTGACCTATAAACTTAGCGTATTATTATAAAAGTAATCATACAAAACATACTCAAGGCTAGACTCGCAATATCTAGAGGTTTTTTAGCAAGATACAGGTATTTACATATTCATAAATAAGTAACAAAAGTTATATAAATAGTTTATAAATTAAATTTTTGTTGATAGTATGTATCTTGAGGTGAAGGTAACACCCATATTGTACTACTACTGTAATTTGATCTTTATATTCTTATAAGTAAATATTTTAGACTATTAAGTTGTATTTCATTGGAAAAACCTATAATAATTTTCTTAAAAAAGGGTTTGTAAGTCATCACGAGAAAATGGATTTTCTTTATATAGGCCAACTGATAATTAAGGATGAGATTTTATGATTTTCGAAACCATGCTGTTAACTATTAGAAAAAATAGTTCAGTAGGTGTGAAATATTCTGTAAGTATAGGTCAGATGTCTTATGACCGTACTATGAATATGTTATGTATGTCTATCAACGATAATAAATATAGTTGTTGTAATAAAAACTATATATCTGCCCTTCGTGCCAATAGTTGTTTGCAACTAGAACCTCCCAAGAAAAAACTATCTCATCTAAAATTAATGACCGATCAATTGCTAAGAATGATCGGTATCGAAGACTATTGCCATTTTTAATATTATTTTCATAGATTTCACTTATTTTGGGTTATTGAACCCGCTTTTTTGGAGTAGATATTATGCGTATTAATAGCCTTGCACTAGTTGGTACTATTTTTCTCACCATGAATGTGATCGGCTGTCAAACTCTTGACGGTAAATTTATCGAGGCGAACTCTACAGACGTTACCAATGAAAACCAAAGACGCTGGAGTAAAAACGGCCAAGTCTTTCAAATACCTAATGACATGTCGCTTGGTGAAAATAAAAGTAGAGTAGTATTTTTTAGAGATTCAGCTGATATTAGAAAACATATTCCTATTCATATCGGAATTGGTTCAGAGAAAATGTTTCATACAAGTTTAAAAGATGGGTATTACTCAGACGTCGTGGTTTGTAGTGGTCCGCAAACTATCAATAGCGCTAGTATCCTAAATACTAATGAAGATGTTGTATCTCATTCAGAAAAATATAACTTTGCTCCGAAAAAAACAACCTATATCAAAGTTAGTTTGTCACCAACGAATCAATCAGTTATTCAGCAAATAGACGCTAACAAAGCTATTCCACAGCTAGAAAATATCGTACGTCAGTCCTATCAAATTAGCCGTGTATCTACAACATGTGATACCAATTACGAAAAAATAGAGTATATGGTTAATTTTGATTTTGATACAAATGTTATTAATACTAGCTATTCTAGATTTGAAGACTTAGTGAGTTTTATCAACTTATATCCTAATAGCAATATTATCTTAGAAGGTCATACAGATAGTAAGGGGTCGCCTGAATATAACCTTCGATTATCGCAATCACGTGCTGATAAAGTTAAAAGTATTCTGGTAAATAGTTATGGTATAGATGCTTATAAATTGAGAACGGTTGGTTACGGTGAAACAAGACCTATAGATACTAATGAGACAGAGTTAGGAAGATTGAATAATCGTAGAGTAGTGGCAGTGATTAATCCATAAGCTTGCTGAAAAAATATCATTAATTAATAAGGAAATTAACAATGACTACTATTACTGTCAAATCATATGATCAAGCTAAAAATATTACAGAGCAAGCTGTAGTCGTTAACAACGGTCAGCCTGCTATTATTCAAGCTACAGAAAAAGTTAATTATGAACTTTTAGACGAATCTACTGGGCGTGCACCGTATCACGTTATAACAAAGCGTGTGGATAATAATTTGCAGCTCTCGTTCGATGAAGATATTGAGAACCCAGATTTAATTATTGAAGGATTCTACGACACTGCCAATAGTGAATTGATTGGATTGGCTGAGGATGGTAACTATTATTACTACATTCCAAATTCGGGTGAGTATGCAGATTATATAACAGCAATGCCCGAAGGTGCGATTGCAGGGCATGCATTAGGAGGAGCCTCAAGTGCCACTCCTTGGTGGGTAGGTGCCAGTGAAGTAGATGGTTTCAAAGTAATGCCTTGGCTAGTGGGCTTAGGAGCTATCGGTGCAGGCTTGGCAGTCGCAAAAGATTTAGACTCAGATGATAGTCAAGATGGTGCAGATGGACAAAGTGGTCTTTCAGCTTATGAAGTGTGGGAGAACCTATCAGGTAATGAAGGTAAAACTGAAGCAGAGTTCATTGAAGCAATTACCGGTGAGCAAGGAGTGGCAGGTGCAACCGGTGCTGATGGTGAATCAGCCTTCGACGTATGGGAAGCGCTACCAGGTAACGAAAACAAAACTGAGCAAGACTTCATTGATTCTATTACTGGTGATGATGGAGTTGATGGTAAGTCAGCATTAGAGCTATGGCAGGAGATACCAGGTAATGAGAATAAAGATATCAACGAATTGATTACTTCGTTAAAAGGTGATAAAGGTGATAAAGGTGAAGATGGTAAGTCAGCCCTTGAGTTATTGATTGAAGAGGGTAAGTTAGAAGAAGATGCCACTGTTAATGATCTAATCGATTATTTGAAAGGGGTAGATGGCACGGATGGTAAGTCAGCGCTTGAGCTATTGGTTGAGGCGAATGTACTACCAGCAAATGCGACCGTTGCTGATCTGATCGAGTACTTACGCGGTGAAGACGGCGTGGATGGTGAAGACGGCGCGGATGGTGCAGATGGTGTTGACGGTCAGGACGGTGTTGATGGCACAAATGGTAAGTCAGCGCTTGAGCTATTGGTTGAGGCGAATGTCTTACCAGCAGATGCGACCGTTGCTGATTTGATTGAGTACTTACGCGGTGAAGACGGCGCGGATGGTACAGATGGGATTGACGGTCAGGACGGTGCTGATGGCACGAATGGTAAGTCAGCGCTTGAGCTATTGGTTGAGGCGAATGTCTTACCAGCAGATGCAACCGTCGCTGATCTGATTGAGTACTTACGCGGCGAAGATGGCGCGGATGGTGCAGATGGTGTTGACGGTCAGGACGGTGCTGATGGCACGAATGGTAAGTCAGCGCTTGAGCTATTGGTTGAGGCGAATGTCTTACCAGCAGATGCGACCGTTGCTGATTTGATTGAGTACTTACGCGGTGAAGATGGCGTGGATGGTGCTGACGGCGCGGATGGTGCTGATGGCACAAATGGTAAGTCAGCGCTTGAGCTATTGGTTGAGGCGAATGTTTTACCAGCAAATGCGACCGTTGCTGATCTGATCGAGTACTTACGCGGTGAAGATGGCACGGATGGTGTTGACGGTCAGGACGGCGCTGATGGTGCTGATGGTACAAACGGTAAGTCAGCGCTTGAGCTATTGGTTGAGGCGAATGTACTACCAGCAAATGCGACCGTTGCTGATCTGATTGAGTACTTACGCGGTGAAGACGGCGCGGATGGTCAGGACGGTGCTGATGGCACGGATGGTAAGTCAGCGCTTGAGCTATTGGTTGAGGCGAATGTACTACCAGCAAATGCGACTGTTGCTGATTTGATTGAGTACTTACGCGGTGAAGACGGCGTGGATGGCACGGATGGTGTTGACGGTCAGGACGGTGCTGATGGCGCGGATGGTAAGTCAGCGCTTGAGCTATTGATAGATGCCGGTGAATTACCAGACGGCTCAGACGCTGCTGATCTGGCTGCCTATCTAAAAGGAGAGACTGGCGCTGCCGGTCAGGATGGCGAAGATGGTCTAGACGGTGATAATATTCCTTTTGTTAACATTTTAGAAGGGGATGATGCTTACATCTCTGGTTCAGATTTGAATGAGGAAGGGAAGATTGATGTAGCTATTGCCCTACCAGATGACGCTCAAGTAAATGACACTTTGATAGTCAACGGTGTTAATACGACTATCACACAAGACATGATTGATAATGGTTTCATCACTTCTTTAGATGTACCAGATAGCGGAACATTATTCGTCAGAGCGACTGTGGAATACGCAGATGGTAGTATCTCAGGCACTGGTAAGGACTTTGCCAGAGTTGGACTGATTGCTCGAGACGATTTAGATGAGCTTGAGTTGGGGAATTTGCAAGTTGTTCAGCAGACTTCTTATAATGATTCCGATCTAGAACTAGTTGGTCTAACGCCAGGTACTGGTAGTACAGAGAATAATCTTAGCTTTACAGTAAGTGACGGTACTAACGGTACAGTAAGTATCGAGGTCACCCAAACTGCACTAGTTACGGTAGCAGATGCAGTCAATATAGAAGTCTATGATAGTAGTGGCAACCGTGTATATGTTGGTACTACGGGTAGCAGTCCGCTGATAGGTAATGTGGCTGGTCTAGAATTACTAGGATTGACGGGTAATGATACGTTAACAGCGACTGTATCTGGTCTAGAACCAGGTGATTATGATGTAGTTGTGCGGAACGATCCTAGTGCACTAGAGACATTAGTGAGCGAGCTCTCATTGGCAGAATTAGGTGAAGCAGGTGTAGTATTAGGTCCTGAGAATCAGGCTGTCGTCTTCACTACGATTGAAAATGCATTAGGTCCAGTTTTAGGAGGGACTGTTAATGGTCTACTTGGTATTGCACTAACTGCAGCGGGAGGTGAAGGCTTAGGGCTCGATGTTGTAGTAGATATACTTGAAGATAATGTATTAGGATTAGGTGTTTTAGATCCGCTACTTGATAACATCGCTGCTGCGCTTCTTAGCAATACAGTAACGCTACTCGAAAATACCGAGATTACAGCCACGTTATCTGAGCTTGCTTATGCAAATGATACGGTCATTTCAGGCAACGTCATTGATCCTGATGCTTTGCTATCAGATGAGCCAGGTGAAGATACCGTGACAACCAATGCAATATTGACCACGATAAAGAGTAATAATAACTCACAGTCATCGTCAACTTCGACAGACGTTGGTGGTGTGGAAGTGTTCACTATTGTAGGTCAGTATGGTGAACTAGTCATTGATGAAAATGGTGATTATACCTATACTGCAAATGGTGATTATGCTTCATTAGGTCAGTCAGAGACTTTTACCTATACCATTGCTGATGGTAACCGTAGTGATATAGCAGAACTGGTTATTGAACTTGGCGATATGATTCCACCAAATGCGCCAACTATTAACAGCCCGATAGCTGATGATAATGTGGTAAATAGCCAAGAAGCTGCAGATGGCTTTAATATTACAGGTACAGGCGAGATAGGCGCTACTGTTACCTTGACTGATGAAACAGGTGACGTCATTGGTACCGCTATTGTTGATGGTGCTGGAAACTGGAGTGCTCCAGTTGAGCAAGCAGATGTAGATGCTATGGGTCAAGGTGCTGAGACTATCACAGCGACAGTAATGGATCCTTCTGGTAATGTGAGTAGTCCTGTTACAGCGGATATCACGGTCGATACCAATGCACCTACTGCTTTTACTGATCAGACTTCTACTGACCTAGAGGTAGATGTGACCACATCACTATCTTTAGATGACCTTAGTGGTAGGGTTGGAGGTGTGCTAGGTGTTAGGGCTCTTAATTCATTGATAGATTTAGACGAGCTTCAAGACAATAATGTTTTTGATGTCGTCATGGCGCCCGGTAGTACACAGACAATCACCATAGATGGTTCCGGTAGGGAACTTGTGGGTTTGAGTCTGGGGGGCAGCAAGAACTTCGATCTTGAAATTTACCGCCAAGAGGATGATAGTGATGAAGCCATACTCGTGCAACGAGTAGCAAACTTTTTAGTGTATGACTTCTCGGCACTTGGTGATGATTGGACTGCTGATGAGCGCCAACTTGATGAATTCACTGGTGGTGCCAACGGTGCGACGTACTATGTCGTTGCTAGTAACCCTGCTGCTAATAGTGGGCTTTTAGATGTCTCATTGGCTTCAACAATAACGATCGAAGCGACAGCTAGCACAAGAACAGATTATACTGTCACTAATGCAGCAACAGCCGCAGTTAGCGGTGACGTCATCTTTAATGATAATGGTGATGGACAAGCAATAACGGTCACAAAAGTTGGTGATACGGATATAAGCGGGCCTACTACTATCGCAGGTGAATATGGTAACTTAGTCATAGAGGCTAACGGTGACTATACTTACACGCCAACAGAGAATGTTAGTGGTATCGGTCAAACGGATGAGTTTGAGTACACTATCGATGATGGTAATGGCAATGTCGATACCGCTACACTTAGTATAGATATTACTAGTGATGACTATAGTCCTCCAGCGCCAGCTGCTGGACGTATGAGCGCTAGCAGCTTTACACTTGCTGAAAATACCGATAATGCTATTGAGCTACCTGATACATCATTAATTACCTCAAATGGAGGACTCGATACCTTTATCTTTGAAGGTGCAGATCAAGTTATTAGTCTATCTGATATGATGCAGCCTGATATCATTGATATTAGTGGTATTGGCGCTAATACTTTGAATGTAGCAACCAACGATGTTGACTCTACTATCTATGTCAGAGGTGATAGCGATGATACAGTTAATCTAGAAGGTAACAGTTGGTCAGACGTTGGACAGACTGTTTCAGAAGGTGAGGAATACAATTTGTGGCAATCAGGTACTGACGTCTCCACACAGATTTATATCGATACTGATATTACTAATGTTATCTAATAACAAATAATTAAATTTTAGTCTCTAAAACGCTTCCAAAATGGAGGCGTTTTTTGTACTACCTATTTAATTATTTTTAGATATGAGACATAGGTAATCAGCCTAAAAAACTTTAGAGCAAGTAATTAAAAGATAAATAATTTTTTAGCAAGATTTGGATAACATATTCTATATTTTTTTTAACTAATTCTGATTCCACAGTATTTAGTTTAAAATTGCAAAGCGAATTCTATGAGCAATTTTATTATCATTCAACCCATATTTTGAAAAGTTAGTTTATGCAAAATGTCTTTTGTTCAGTGTTACACTGTTTACGATGACTAAATGAACTTTCGTTATTGAGGTTTTTACTCTTTTTTATACTTTATTTTGTTAATTATATTATTGCTTTATAAACTTAGGTTTAATGCGGTAGTATTAAGTAAATATTCGAGCGTGCATTAACAAGGATGGTTACTAAAATAATATGAAAAATTCATCAAATAGTAAGCAGTTACTTCGTAATATCTCAGTGCGCTATTTCATGACCGTTTTGGCGACTGGTGTCTGTTTTACAGTGAATTCGCAAGCAGCGGTAGAGGATTTACAAATCAACAGTCTGGTTGCACAAGCGATTCAAACACATCCTTTAGTAGGTTCGGCTCGAGCGAGTCAAGAAGCAACCACTGAAGGTATCAATGCGGCTAAATTAAACCTTTTGCCAACCCCAAGCGTGAGCTCAGGTTATGACAGAGACAGTGACTTTATATCAGAGGTCACCATTCGACAGCCTCTATGGACTGGTGGTCAACTTACGGCTGATGTCAATCAGGCTATATTTGATGACAAAGCCGCGGTCGAGTATATCTATGAGCAGCAAAACTCAGTAGCCAAAACGACGATTGAGGCGTGGCAGAGTTATATCCAAGCAGTCGCCCAGCAAAGTGTCTATGTTGAAAATATAAAAGAGTTGAATGATTTTGAAGCCATGATGCAGCGCCGTGTTGGTCAAGGCGTGTCGGCTCGTATTGAACTTGATCTAGTAACCAATCGTATCTTACAAGAACAGACCTCTTATCAAGCTGCAGTTGAACAGCAACGTATTGCTGCTGCTAGGCTTGAACAAATCATTGGTCAGCCGTTATCTCAAATGAGCGTGACGAGTATACCGAATATCAAAGTATTGGTTGAGCAGGCCAAACGTCAATCTGTTGATTTTGAAAGAATGGCCTTTGATAGGGCAGGATTTTATAATCCTACCGTCGTAAAAAATCATTTTCAAATTGAATCTGCTAAGCAGGGTGTTGAATCGCAGCAGGCAGCAAGATATCCAACCGTATATGCTCAATACGAACATGTTTACTATCATGAAGATGATGAAAATGACGGACAGTTTTCAGTAGGTCTGAGCTATGAACCAGGAGCAGGATTTTCCAACTTTGCGCTAGCTCGTGCATCGCAAGCAGAGGTCAATAGTTTGATACAGAATCAGGAAGCGTCGCGACGTAATGTCATAGAAGAAATCCAAGTACAGTATCAACAGTTTATTAGTGCTAAAGATCGAGAGACATCATTGATTGCTGCTGTAGCAGGTGCCCAGATTGTGGTCAGCTCTTATCGTCGCCAATTCATTGCAGGACGTAAATCATGGTTAGAAGTGCTCAATGCTGTACGTGAGCATAATGATTACCAAGTCCAGCTAGTGCAGACCCGAGCAGAGATGTTGGGGTCATTTTATAAGTTACAAGTAGATTTTGGCGTTATGCAATGGCAACAGTTTTCCCATAATCGTGAGCCAGTGAGTTTATTTAGCCCAATAGGGTCTGTCAAACAGTGGCTAAACAAACAAGATAAAAACAAAGCTGGTCGCGAGTTTGGTTATGGGGATAACATTACAGATGAATACGTCAATGTCAATTTACCTGTCACAACAGAGCAAAGCTTGAACAATGGTGAACATCTCATGTTAAATGATGATTACAGTATTACGCCGATAAATGAACAAGACGACATGACAAATAATTAAATCGTAAAGTCATTCAACCAGGCGTAACCTATCCTACATATGCAACCATCTAAAATACTAAATAAGCGATTAATATGAGTGCACAATTACAAAAGACACCGTCTCAGTCTGTTGATCACCATGAGCTGCAACACTCAGAGCAGGTCAATCTGACCGAAACGTTGACTGATGCGATTAAGCATTTACTCGGACAGCAAGGCTATCCAGTAGACAATATACGGCTCCATGATGTTGTTAAACGTCATAGTGAGCAGTCGGATATACAAGGTCAAAGCATTCATGAGCTAGGCGGTGTCATTGCAGTGCTACAAGGCATCGGTATAACCGACACGCCAGAAATACTAGAGCAACCTGATGCCGCTTTTTTACCATTACTGGCATATCGCTCAGACATGGGTTGGGGCGTGATCGATAGCCAAACACCACAAAAAAGCTGGAACTTTAGACAAGCGAACCAGCAGGTACATACGCGCGCCGAAGAGTTGACTTTGGTCATGCGTATTCGTCTAAAAGAAGATCATATTAAGCAGCGAAAAGCCTCATTTTCTGATCTGTTAAAATCTGATTTGGGTAATTATAAAGGTATTTTAGCTGAAGCCGTCATAGCTACTTTTCTGATTAACATGCTGGCATTGGCCGTTTCTCTGTTTTCTATGCAAGTTTATGACCGCGTCATTCCAACGCGTAGCGAATATACGTTGATCATTTTAGCCAGTGGCGTTTTCTTAGTGATTATGTTTGAAGCGTTTATGAAGTTCTCTCGCTCAAGAATCATGGATAAGGTTGTCGTCGGTTTAGACCAGTACCTGTCTCGAGAAGTGTTCCAACGTTTGCTTAAAGTACGTATCGACCAAATGCCGGGGTCAGTTGGCTCTATGGCGGCGCAATTACGTGGTTATGAGCAAGTACGTAGTTTTTTTACAGCGAGTACGCTTTTTGGTTTAGTCGATTTACCCATGACTATTATTTTTGTCAGCCTAGTGGCTTTTATTGGCTCACCACTAGTGGCTGTCGTGCCAGTGATAGCGGCAGTTATCGCTATTACGATGGGACTGGTTGCTCGAAAACGCATCGATGCTATCGCATCAGAGGGTGCGACGGCCTCCTATTATAAGACAGGTTTGCTAGTAGAAGCTGTGGAAGGCGTTGAGACAATAAAGGCAGGGGCGGGTAGTTGGAAGTTTCTCTCACGTTGGCTGGATGTGATGGACGTCACTATCAAAAATGATTTGGATATGAAGCATGCCAATGACAACTTAACGTATTTCACGCAAATGCTGCAACAAGCGAGCTATGTCGGTATTGTAATCGTAGGGTCGTTTGTCGTTATGCAAGGTGACATGACAATGGGTGGGCTGATTGCCTGTTCGATACTTGGTGGTAGGGTGTTGGCGCCTGTTATGGCAATACCCAATCTACTAGTGCAGTATGCTCATGCCAAAGCCGCTAAAATGAATATCGAGAGTCTGTTTGCACTAGAGCAAGACAACCAAGGCGTTGCGTATCCATTATCACCTACGCATATAAAAGGAGCATATCAGTGTGATGGATTGTTGTTTAATTACCAAGGCAACGATCGACCAGCCATTACGGTTCCGCAACTATCGATTAAGCCAGGAGAGCGTATAGCGATACTTGGGCCTATTGGTTCAGGTAAATCTACCTTGCTTAAGGTATTGGCAGGATTGTATGCCCCTACGGAAGGGCGCGTATTGTTAGACGGACTTGATATACATCAGGTCAGTCGTGAGACACTTAGTGAGCGTTTGGGTTATCTGCAACAAGATCATCGATTGTTCCAAGGAACGTTGCGTGAGAATCTATTAATTGGTATGGCAGCGCCTAATGACGATGTCCTTCAAGATACCTTGAATAGA
Source organism: Psychrobacter sp. AOP7-B1-25 (assembly GCF_052376195.1). NCBI lineage: Bacteria > Pseudomonadati > Pseudomonadota > Gammaproteobacteria > Moraxellales > Moraxellaceae > Psychrobacter > Psychrobacter sp. AOP7-B1-25. Next base: position 26,952 of record NZ_JBQSVK010000015.1, on the reverse strand, counting down.
ACAGGGCTAATCAATTTAGTATCCAGCCATTCGAGCGGTCTTGATCTACCCATCAGTGAGGGTGGTAAAGGATTGTCAGGTGGACAAAAACAACTAGTAGCGTTTACCCGTTTGCTACTGACTAAGCCAGATGTGTTCTTGCTAGATGAGCCAACGGCTTCTATGGACAATCGACAAGAGCAGCGTTGTCTACAAGTGCTACGTCAGGAGTTGACGAAAGGACAGACGTTTATTGTGTCTACCCATAAGACGGCATTGCTAGACTTGGTAGATCGGCTGATCATTATGGATAACCAGCGTATTATTATCGATGGTCCAAAACAAGCGGTACTTGATGAGCTCAGAAAAAATGATCAAGCAAAAAATAAAACTACCGTACAGCAGAAAGATAGAGTCTCTAACAAATCCAATCAACCGTCAAAAGAGAGTGCTGAAGAAAATAAGCCTGCTACCTCTAAAGTAAGAAATATCAGTGTAAAACCTATCAAAGCTAAACATTCAACAGATGATCAAGGGAAGTAGGCATGTCAGAGTATAAGTACACACCCACCAAGCCCAAGGTGAATCGTTCAAGGTTGAGTATTTGGATAGCATTAATCGGGATTGTCACTTTAATTATTTGGGCGTCATTTGCCAAGATTGACCAAGTGACCCGTGCGCAAGCAACGGTGATTGCTAGTGCTCGAACGCAGGAAATCCAAGCGTCAGAAGGCGGCGTATTGACTCAGCTGGCTGTCACAGAAGGTGAGGAAGTTAAAGCAGATCAGTTACTGGTAGTGTTGGAGGAAGAGCGTGCTAAAGCGGCTGTTGATAATTCTGCTTCTAAAACAGCTGCATTGACTGCTAAGCTAGCAAGATTAAACGCTGAAATTTTTGAAAAACCTTTGGTATTTCCTAAAGGGATAGATGACTATCCTGAATACGTGCAAAACCAAACAGCGCTATACAATAGACGTCGTCAAGCTATCAATGAAGAAGTTTCTTCTCTTCAGAAAATGTTGGTGCTGGCACGTCAAGAACTACGTATGAATGAGCCTCTATTGCAGTATGGCGATGTCAGTCAGGCTGATGTCATTAAACTGAGCCGTCAAGTTGCTGATATCGAAGCGCAGATTAATAACAAGCGTAATAAGTATTTTGAAGAAGCACAGGCTGAAATGACAAAGGCTCAGGAAGAATTAGATACAGAGCTTGAGCAGTTGCGAGATCGGGCACAAGTGCTTGAAGAGAAACGCTTGATGGCTCCTACAGAAGGTAAGATTAAAAATATCAACGTGACCACTATTGGTGGTGTTGTTAAGCCCGGCGAGATCATCATGCAGATTCTGCCAACCAGTAGTGACTTGGTTATAGATGCAAAGGTCAGTCCTGCTGATATTGCTTACGTCAAAGAAGGTCAAGAAGCGACAGTTAAGCTTGATGCCTATGACTACTCTATATTTGGAGCCATGAAAGGTACAGTCAACTATATCAGTCCAGACACGTTAATGGAAAAAACACCTGAAGGCGAAGAGCCTTACTACCGTGTATTAATTGTGATTAATGGTGCTGAGTTTAAGGGGCGCGGTGATGAGATTGTCATCAAACCTGGTATGACCGCCTCTGTCGATATTAAGGCGATGGAACGCACAGTATTATCTTACTTAACTAAACCAATTACCAAGACCTTATCAGAAGGGTTGGGTGAACGTTAATAATTCATCAGTGAATATTTATCAATGAGATTAAAAAACCCCAGTTGATTGCTGGGGTTTTTTATATTCAAAAGTATAAGGGCCAATGATGCTACTACTTGTAACTCTTGTAGAATTAGTTGGAATTTTCAGGAGAGTTTTGGTTATCTTTGATGTTTGCCTGATTTCTTAACTGTTGTTGCTCATCAATTTTCTGCTGATTACGCTTCTTAACTTCATTGATGGCGGCACTCAACTGATTATTTATTGCTTCTACTTCAGATTTTGCTGAAAGGTAGTTTTTATCTATTTTGACGTTACTTTTTTGAGCAGGAACGTCTATATCCAATAATCCTGCATTGCTTCTAAGCTCTTCCAAATTATCATCAGTGTTTGCAACTATAGACTGGGTTTCGTTATCTGTTTGAGTATTTGACGTATTTTCTTTTTGCGTAGGAGTATCGATTACCTGAGCTGACTCTTTCGATGTAGTAGCGGATTTCTTGGGTTCATTATCGATGTTACTTACATCTGGAGAAGGGGATGCTTTTTTGCTCTCTACTTTTGCTATTTGCTCATCACTACTTGTTAGTTGGGATGCCTCAGGCTTATTAACAGTATCAGATTTTTTATTGACGGTTTCATTTACATTGTCACTATTGTCATCCGATGTCTTAGTGCTAGTGACAGTAGTGGTATAGACCTTTTTGGGTTCAGGTAGAGTTACATCGTTGATAGCTGCCGGTTCAGTCGTGCTTATTTGGCTATCAGCCACTTCTACCGAATCGGTTTGCTGGGTGTTGAGGTAAAAAATAAGAAAAACCCCAGCATGTACTAATACTGCAAGGCATAACGCCCAAAACCATTTTTCGCGAAACTTCATCATTATATGGCTTTACCTCTATCATATTAGTACACGTGCAACTCATCTTGAGGTTATCAAATAATAAGGATTTTTGGTATAGACAATATGCTAAGCCTGCTCAATGTTAGTTTTAGTTTTTTTATTTCCAGAGTTGTTGGTTTCAAAATCATTGGTCTCAAAGTCAGCTAGCATTTCTATGATTAGCTGATCTTTTTGATGCCATATCTGTTCTACCCAGTCAAACATCTGCGCTTTTATCGCTTCATCTGTTTCATAGCCGCCTTTTTTGATCGCAGTAAACAACTCTTTTGGTATCTCAATATGTCGCACGTCGACGCCTAGACGTTTGATGTTACCTTTCCATAAATCGCTATAAGTAGGCACACCGTCAGGGTAGACAATCGTCATGTCCAAAATCCCATCTATCTCTTCCCCTAATGCACTTATAGCCAGTGATAACCCGCCAGCGCGCGGCTTAAGTAAATGCGTATAAGGAGATTTTTGTTTATCGTGTTTGCTAGGGGTGAAGCGAGTCCCTTCTAGATAGTTCAATAGCGTGAAAGGCTTGTCTTTGAGTAATGCACACGCTCGTTTCGCTTCTTCGATATCCTTACCCTTTAGAGCAGGGTTTTTGGCGATGGCTTCTTTAGAATGTCGACGCATCATGGGAAAGTCGAGAAAGTAAAAAGCTTGACCAATGACGGGAATATATATGAGCTCAAACTTGGTAAAAAAACGTGTCAATGGTAAACGTTTTTCGCTGATATATTGCACGATACTGGTATCAACCCATGACTGATGATTACTAACCAGTAGATACTTACCGTTTGTATGCACGTCATCAGGTAAGTTAATACGCCAGTCTTTGCGCGGTAATACGTTATCGATCAATGCGTTGTTACTGTTAATCCAATAGTTCGTCACATCAATAACAGCTTTGTCTGCGATGGCAGCACCAGTGATAGCTTTCGTCGCACCCATTACCCAGACAGGTAGACCGGCTAACATGCTATTAAAAGTGATAACGCTGGTTGCAGTTGTCAGCGAGGCAGCTTTGCCCAATTTTGGAGTGCGTTCATGTAATTTTTGAACGATTGATTTCAATCGCATATTGTGTCCTTTTACTCATACCTATGATGAGATATTGATAATGTTACTGCATGATTTTAGCAGGAAATCAATCTCAGTGTACGAGTGTTAACAACAAATAATAGACAGTACTGTTCAAAATATCTTTTGACGAACGAATGGTATTGAGCAAAAGTAGGTCATTATAAAACCAAGATATATCCAACCTAACTACTCTAATAGACAAAAGAAGGGTGTATTGAGGTAACTTCTCAATACACCCTTGGTATTCAAACCATCCGATTATTCGAATGAATTAAACGTTATCGATTTACTGTCCGTGCATACCGCGGATAGGGTAATTGTTTTCTGGGTTTCTAACAAAAGCTAGACCGTTTGCCAATGATTCAAGATCTGGTCTAGAGAACGGTGCATTCGAGATATCAACAATATGTACTTTTCCTTCAGCATTGATAACGAACACAGCAGGCTCAGCAAAAGGATGATCAGTTTCTTTTTCTGAACGTGGATCAGAGATATATAAACCTAGCGTATTCATCTGTTCGATAGTTAAACCATAAGCCATCGGGAAGTTAACGTCTATCTGCTCTAGATGACCTTCTAACTGCTCTTTGCTGTCGGCAGATACTGCGATAATATCGACACCAGTGTTATAAAAAGAGTCTTTCATAGTCTCTAAAGTATTTAAGTACTTTGTGCAGATTGGGCAGTGTTTACCGCGATATACAACGACCAGTTTCCAGTCATGACCGTTTTCAGGTTTGCCTAATGAAGTCGTTTCACCATTTAATATCTGTACTTCCATTTCAGGAAATGTAGTACCAGCTTGAATTTTTTGAGCATAATCTGTTGACATAGTTCTTATCCTTTTTGATAGTGTTCTTTTGGTTATTTCTTATTTAGCAGCTCTACATTAACAGTCCTAAGTGCAAAAGTGTTGAATGTTTACAGTAGTCCAAAGTAGTAATAGGAAAAGTTAACATTACCTTTGAAATTGCCCAACAAGACTATTTAAGTAAGCCAGTAAGTAATAGACAAAGCGTCTATTTTTTTGCTTCTTCAGTTGCTTCAGCATCTAATTTGTCTTGAGTTTTTAGTTCAAAGTCTGAGGCATCATGACGTTCATGCAATTGCTCAGCAGGTTCACCCCAGGTACGGTTTACCTTGCGACCACGTTGTACAGCAGGACGCTCTAAAATCTCTGTTGCCCAGCGACGTACATTTGGATAGCTCTCAACTTGTAGGAACTCTCCTGCGTCGTATGCTTGACCTAGTATGAGATTACCATACCAAGGCCAAGTGGCTATATCTGCAATCGTATACTCATCGCCACCTAGATAGCGATTTTCTGCAAGCTCTCGTTCTAGGACATCTAACTGTCGTTTTACTTCCATTGTGAATCGATTGATAGGATACTCGAACTTTTCGGGCGCATAAAAATAAAAATGTCCGAAACCGCCACCCAAGTAAGGAGCGGAGCCTTGTAACCAAAACAGCCAGTTCATCACTTCAGTGCGTGCTGCTGCATCTTTAGGGAGTAGTTTTCCGAACTTTTCAGCCAAATAAAACAAGATAGAGCCACTTTCAAACACTCGGCTACCTGTCTCTGTATCCAAAAGCACAGGAATTTTTGAGTTTGGATTTAGCTCAACAAAACCTGACGAAAACTGTCCGCCTTCACCAATTTGTATAAGGTGCGCGTCGTACTCAGCTTCTGTCACACCTAATGCTAATAATTCCTCGACCATAATGGTGACTTTCTGGCCGTTAGGGGTACCAATTGAGTAGATCTGTAATGGATGTTTGCCGCGAGGTAGCACTGCTTCATGCGTTGGGCCAGCAATAGGGCGGTTGACACTTGCCCACTTACCGCCGCTGTCAGCGTCCCACGTCCAGACGCTAGGTGGCTCGTAATGATTAGAATTTGACATAATGATGATACCTTTTTATAGACTGTGCTCAGTAGAGTGCAATTGGTCAATCAGATCCAGTTTATTATTTTTATTCTGGCATGTCTGCTAGTTGCTTTAAGATACTCTTGTAGTTTTCCACACCTTGCGCGCCGCTCACCAAATGCCGACCATTAAAGATAACCGATGGTACGCTTTGGACACCCTGCTGCCTTGAGTGCTGTACGGCTTCACGTATCACACTAGCAAAGCGTTGATCTGCGATAACGGCAAGCGCTTCGGTACGATCGAGTCCGATATCTGCTGCAACATCTGCAAGTACGGTACTGTCAGCCACATTTTGATTATCGACGAAGTGTGCGACGAACAATGCTTGTTTTAGGTCGTGCATACGTCCTTGCTGATCAGCCCAATGTAGCAACTGATGCGCATTAAAAGTATTGTAAGTACGAAAGTCATCGGTAAACTGAAAATGGAATCCAGCTTCTGCACCTGCTGCTGTCATTCTAGCTCGGCCTTCTTGAACGTCTTCAGCAGTCGTACCATACTTCTCCATAATATGCTCACGATAGTTTCGTCCTTCGTGCGGCGTATTAGGATTTAATTCAAATGGGTGCCAGTGAATTTCGTGTGACGTGTTGGTTTGTTTTAATGCTTCAGCCAATTGACTATAGCCGATAGCGCACCAAGGGCACACAACATCTGACACGATGTCTATTTGTAAAGGTTTTTTTGCCTGTTCCATAGGATCTCTCATTAACGATAAATTAAAATGAAAAACTGCTGCCCGAAGATGTTTCGAACAACAGCATGAAAACATCAAATGGACTGTGTCAGCGTTAGCTGGAAAACATATTAGTCAGCTTTATGCCATTCAAATTTTTGGAATGGTTTGTCAACTGGCGTGTTAGCTAGGTGGTTTGTGTAGTTACTCATTACTTTCTGAGCAGCACCAAGAATAACCTCAAGAACCTGACGCTTAGTGTAGCCTGCATCTAAAAATGCTTGAACAGCGCTATCATCAACATTGCCGCGATCACGTACAACAGAAAGCGTAAAGTCACGTAGCGCTTCTAGACGTGCAGTTGGTAGTGGCGTTTCATCACGTAATGCATCAGTGATGGCGTCATCTACTTTCATGCTTTTAGCAATACCAGTATGCGCAGGTACACAGTAATGGCAAGCATGTTCAACGTTGATAGTCTGCCATACAACAGTGGTTTCTTCATCATCAAAACTGCTGTTTAAAAACAATTCATGCAGACGCTGATAGCCCTCTAGCAAACCTGGTGCTTCAGCCATCACAGCGTGTAGGTTAGGTACCATACCAAATGCTTTGATAGAAGAATCAAGTAAGTCTTTGCTTTCTGCTGGGGCTGTGTCTTTGTCGTGTAAAGTAAATTCGGTCATAATATTATTCCTAATAATAGGTTTAAAATTTAGTGTGTTTTAGATTTTCCATGCTCACTTCGAAGTAGTCGCTGATTTACATTTAATTATTAGCTTGAGTGGTTATTCAAAATTAGCGACTTTGCTTAGTAGGCGAGTCAATAGAGACTACTATAAATGATATTGAGCAATCGCTCAATAATTATTTGAGTAATCGTTCAAGTAAATTGTAATGGCACAATTACATTTCTCTGTATAATTTATATTATTCTAATAATATCAGTGCTTTAATAAAGTAACACTGTGTAAGTAACGATTTAAAAGTAATGGTAAAAAAATGATTATTATTTTGAATGACGCTGATAACATTATTATTTCTGATACTACGGACAAAGATTACTAAGATGATTGAATGAACTAGAATTAATCAATTCCTGTCATCTTATGTAGAACGTATGGATTTGCCGAAGCTCGCGCGTGGCTCAGTTTTTACGATAGCAATACTATCGTTCTTTGCCATTGTATAAGTGATAATAGTTAACACAGGAATTGTTAAGCCTTTGTTATGTAGGTGAAAGGCTGATAAGTTGCGAGGATGTATGCTAGTAAAGAAAACTATAATAAGAACAGGATTATATCGACACTGTTTTGATTATATCGACATATAACATTACTTGAACGACCGTTCATTTGTGGTTATAGTATATATCAGACAATAAAAATGTGCTTCAAACTGCGACGTCTATTTTTGTTATCTCATTACAGCTTTTATAGATCACCTGATCTTATAGTCATTAGACGACTATTTTCATATAATAGGATAAAGTTATGCTTAAATTTTATTTTCACCAAACACCAAACCCAATGAAAGTAGCATTGTTTCTAGAAGAAACAGGGCTGCCTTATGAGCTTGTGGCAGTAGATACGCTAAAAGGTGAGCAACATACACCTGAGTACCGTGCTATCAATCCAAACGGTAAAACGCCTGCGCTAGAAGATGATGGCAAACGCGTGTTTGATTCTACGGCTATCTTAATGTATCTTTCTGAAAAAACAGGAAAGCTGGCAGGACAGCCAAAAGACCGTAGCGAGATGCTGTCTTGGCTAATGTTTGTAGCATCTGGGTTAGGTCCTTTTTCTGGTCAGTCTGTTCACTTTAGACACAAAGCGCCAGAAAAGATCCCATATGCGATCAATCGCTACCTTCGTGAGGCAGAGCGCCATTATGAAGTGCTAGATACGCATCTAGAAGGCCGTGAATATATGGTTGGTGATAGCTATACAATCGCTGATATTTCTACTTGGGGTTGGATTGATAAATCAACATTCGTACTTGGTGAGGATAGTCTGGATAATTATCCAAATCTAAAGCGTTGGTTTGATAGCATTGATGCCCGTCCAGCGGTGCAAAAAGCTCGTGATATTCCTAAAGGTATTGATTTCAAGACTGATTTTGACGATGTTGCTGCACGTGCGCTTTATCCGCAAAACTTTGATAAAAACAGTTAATCACAGCAAAGAGACTCAAGAAGTTTTATAATATAAAAAGTGTTTAAAAACAGTAACTAAGGTTGATTCTACAAACTTTGCCTTAAAATAGATTTTAAGGCAAAGATATTAAGGTGAAAATTATGAGTGCTCCGATAAAGTTCAATCGTGAGGATGTGATCGAAAAAGCAAAAAATCTCTATTGGGAAAAAGGCTATCACGCAACATCCATGCGAAACTTGCAAGATGTTGTGAATATGCACCCAGGTAGTATTTATGCCGCTTTTGGTAGTAAAGATAAGTTATTTACAGTGTCGCTGAATCGTTATGCTGCAGATGGTGCCAAAAAATTGGCCGACTGTATTGAGCAAAAAGACACAGTACTAGAAGGCTTAAAATATTTTATCCATACGGTGATTGTCTGTAATAGCGCTACTGCGCCTAGTGGTATGTGCATGATTGTCAAGACAGTCGCTGAGCTTACTAAAAACGATAGTCCAGATTTGCTTGCGCATGCAACGAATATCTTAGAGGGTATAGAAGCGTCATTTGCCGTCCTTTTTGAACAAGCCATTGATAGCGGTGAGATTAGCGCAGAAAAAGACCCTGTTGAGCTGGCACGTTATTTTCAAATTCAAATTATAGGTCTCAGGACTTATGCGCAGGTTACTAACGACAACGATGCAGTAGAGAAGTATATTGATGATATTTTTAAAAATATCGTATAGCAAGGTTGTATGAAAAGCAGGTTTTTTAGCATGTAATCAAGCAGTTATTTTTTATAAAACACTAACCATTTGGTTACTATAGCTAGTGTATTTTATCGTTGATCAATTATCACGGCATTACTAAAAACCCTGATTGCTAGTACATTAGCAATCAGGGTTTTTGTTATTTATTGCTGTGCTTTTGGATTGTCATTAATGAATGTCAATAGAAGTTCAGCCAACGTTTCGCTTTGGTCTTCTTGCAGGAAATGACCGCCATTAATAATAGTCGTATGATTTTGGCCTTTGGTACCAGGAATCAGTTTCTGCATGATGCGATCGCCACCACCAGTCACTGGATCAGAATCACTAAACAACGTGATAAATGGCTTGGTCCATTTGCTCAGTACGACCCAAGCAGCACGATTGTTTTCTGAAGCAGGATCATCTGGTGTGGTAGGTACTAGTATAGGAAACTGTCTGGCACCTTCTTTATAGGACTCATCAGGGAAGGGTGCATCGTACGCATCCAGTACGGCTTGAGACAATGTCGTTGTGGTACCGCTTTTGATGGCGCCTGCTACATTGAACTGCGGCGTCTCTTGAGAGAACTTCTGCCACTTGCGAAAACCTTCGCCAGGATCATGATCCCCAGTCGGTAGCATTGTATTCCCTGCAGCGACGCGATCAAACTTATCAGGGTGTGCTGCTACTAAGCGCAGACCGATTAAACCGCCCCAGTCCTGACAAAACAGCGTAATATTTTTTAAGTCTAATTGATCAAGCACCGATTGCATCCAATCGACATGGCGCTGATACGTATAGTCAGTACGCGATGCAGGTTTGTCTGAACGTCCAAAACCAGGAAGGTCTGGTGCGATGACGCGGTGTCCTGCTGCTGTTAGTATTGGAATGACTTTACGATATAGATAAGACCAAGAAGGCTCACCGTGTAATAGTAAGATAGGGTCGGCGTCGCTTGGACCTTCATCAAGGTAGTGTACTCGCAGCTCGCCACCTTCTGTATCATCGACCATCAGATAGTTCGGTTCAAAATCATAGTCCTGCAAACTGGCAAAACACGAATCAGGCGTCCTAAGTTTTTTCATATATCATCCTTGGGTTAGAAAAATAATAGTACATTTTGGCACATATGTTAGACAGTCTATTAGAAATGAGTTTCTAAATGCTAATTGACTATCACTTGTAATTTCAGTGATAGATCTATCTGAATATGTACTATAGTACTATATTGATTAAACGTTCAAAATGAAAACTATACCTTACATTCATCCAATGCTGCAAACATTAATAGTAGATGCATGCGTTAATAGCAATGACTATATTTAGGATACTCTTGAGTTACATTTTATAGGACTAAACTAATCATGACGCCAATATACTTTTACCACAATATCTGTACGACTTAGCCCAAGTCGGTCTTTAAGCAATGAGCGTAATGCTTTGGTAGTATTTGCTTCTAATGCTCCCCAAACTTTATCAATCTGTAGAGGATTGTCGGTCAAGTAATCGCCCAACTCGCTATCAATTAGTGTGGCTAACTCTGCTCCTGAATTTGTTTGGTTGGTCACTATAGGCAATACGGTAAAGTGGTTGTTACCATTGTTTTCAGTATCGCAATTAAGGTCACTGCACATTTTTACAGTATCAAAATAACGTTGATCCTCTGCATCTTGTGTTACACAAATGACCAGTGGTGGTTTGGGGTTATTCCACAGTTCCAGCAGTCGTGCTGCCGTTGGCATCGAGGTCTCATCGACAATTAGTACCGCTTGACCGTCTTGCAAGTGCTCTACTTTTTCTGGAAACTCTCGTTTTGTGACAACGGTTTCGCCTGCTTGTAGTGCTGCTGCCCAATTACCGCCCGGTGTATTCCCATGTAGAAATACATCGACCCATGCTCGTATCTCATCATCAGCATGCCATGCTTTTCTCAAAGTGTAATAACAATGAGGACGAGCAAGGCGTACGTTATCTTTTTCACCGTCATCAACAGCATTGCTATTAGCTTTATTTTCATTAGTGCTGTCAGTCATTGATGCGCTAGTCATTGCATTGTGCTCTAAATCAAACAAGTAAGCGTAACCTGCTTCGTTGGTAGGCACTGACGTTGAGCGAGGGGCATTCTTGGCACCACTTAATGGCGGCATACTCAATTCAAGGCGCAGCATGTTTTTGCTGACTCTATAACTGTTTTGTACATCAAATACTTGTTTAGTCAGTTTGATTGTTTTTTTGCCTAACTTTTTATCTGCTCTTTGCTTTAGCAAGATATATTGAGCTTGTAAGTCATCAAGCCGGGAAATAGGTGCAGCGAAAGCGATAAAGAAAGTTTGTTCGGAAAGAGTGCTATCTTGAGTAACAGTTGGCTGGTCCTCTGAGACTTTTGGACGAGTCTGTATGGCAATACCTTCAGCGTAAATATCAGTCATTTGTGCATCTATAAGATCCAACTTGGCTGTAGATAAAGAGGTAAACGCACTCAAGAACCCAAGCAGTTCATCGAGGTGCTCTTCGTTAATATGAGCAACGACACTTGCTATTTCAGGATTATTCAGAGAAGTATATTGGCTGTTCTGGTTATGGGCGTTTTCTGTAGTGGCTAAAAGAAGGTTGGTCATATAAATACTCGCAATCAACAAAGTGTTGAAATTAAAGTGAATGAGTTTTTAGTTAATGATAATTGTTTTTGTTATCGTTTACGAGTAAAATCAATTTTTTATTGTGGTTTTTCTCAAAAATCGGTCTATAACCAAAGATCGGTAAACCATAACTTTTATGACGTATTATTTTTATCAAAAATGAGTACTTATATGCTACGTGCAAACCAGCTGACTATCAGCCGTCAAGGGAATACGCTATTAGACAATGTGACTTGTGAGATTGATACCAATCAATTGGTGGCTTTGGTTGGACATAATGGATCTGGCAAGTCGACCTTGATCAAAGCATTAGCAGGGGAGATGGCAAGTAGTAGCGGTAAAGTCGCATTAGATGAGCACAGTATCAATGACTACGGCAGCAAAGAGTTGGCGCGACAAATGGCATATCTGCCACAGCAATTGCCAGAAGCTGCTGGATTTACGGTGCGTGAGCTAGTCATGTTAGGTCGCTATCCACATCAAAAATGGCTGCAAAAGCCCACTCAAATAGATAAAGACAAAGTTGCGCAAGCATTAAAAGTGACTCAAACCGAAGCGTTTGCTGACCGAATCACTGCCACGCTATCAGGTGGTGAGCGCGCTCGTGCCTGGCTTGCGATGTGTCTGGCACAAGATACCCGTTACCTATTGCTCGATGAGCCACTTGCTGCGCTTGATATGCATTATCAAATCGAGATTATTCAGCTTATTCGTCGTTTGGTAGATGAGCAAGGCTTAAGCGTGGTAATTATTATTCATGATATTAATTTGGCCGCGCAATATGCTGATCGAGTCATCGCGCTAAAAAATGGCCAAGTATGTCACAACGGCGATATCGCCAGTACCATGCAACCTACCGTGTTACACGATATCTTTAATGTCGATATGCAGCTGCTTAGTCATCCTATTACTGGACAGCCTGTCGCAGTTGCTTAACATCTGGTTTCTGCTTCTTCTTTTTATTCGCCTACAAAGATACGCTTCTATGCCTCACGTTCTTTATACAGACAAGTCATCAAAATTTCCACTATCCACGTCAGTAACAGTAATGGCTTCACTGAAGTGGTTTGCCCTCGTATTGTGCTTGGTATTGACGGCCTGTAATAATCAGGCATCCACGCAAACAACCGCTACCTTGGAGGTAGAAAGCAGTCACAGCGATAGGATGAATATTGTGTCTCCTGACTGGGGTAATGCAGCAACTTTGACAGCGATGGGGCATGTACCAATTGCGACAGGTGATGTAAGGGTTTGGGATAGATGGGTAGGAAGCCCCAAACTGCCAGCATCGATAACGGATTTAGGCATCCGTTATCAGCCCAATGCTGAGCTAATCGCTCAACTGCCTGTGGATATGGTCATAGATAATTATTTTTATGAGCATGCTCGTAATCTATACGGCGATGTCCCTGCTGAGTCTGTGATGTTTGCGGCAAAAGAAGAGACAGCAACGTGGGCTGATTATACCGAACCGACGCGGGAGCTTGGCGTACTGATTGATAACCCAAAGATGGCTGAAGACTATATTGTACAAAGCCAAAAAGACATACAGCTAGCCAGTCAGCAGTTCCAACAGCGTTATCCAAAAGCAAAAAAATTCGCAGTGGTACAGTTTGCGGATGCTAATAACATGCGTATGTACGTAGCAAATAGCTTATTTCAGCCTGCGTTAGAGCAGATGAATAGAGAGCTTGTGGTATTGGGCAAGGGCAATCAGTGGGGGTTTGTGCCGATACGAATGGGAGATTTGGCACAATTAGATGATGAAACTTGTCTACTAATTATCGACCCGCTGAGCCCAATTACTAGAGCTGAGATTGATGGTAGCTTGATTTGGCAGCGTCTAGGGTATGGCAATACTCGCTGTGTGGGCGAGCTACCACCAGTATGGATTTATGGTGGTATGTCGTCATTGGTAAGCCTAGCAAATAACTTGTCAGACGTTTCATTAAAAGGCGGGGAAGTACTATGAGCGCCAATGCAGATACTCACAACAACCACAATACCAATAACCACACCGACAGTTCTCATAACGACAGTGTTCATACGATGACATTAGCTTCTCAAGCAGCAACAGTTTCAAAACCCTCATCAACGAAACAGTCATCATCACTAAATCAGCCACCGAATCAACCCAATCCGCAAACTTCTCTATTTACCAATTTGTCTTGGCGACTATGGGCCATGCTTGTCGGGTTAACGGTACTATCTTTATGGAGTAGTTGGGCATTGCTAGATCAGCAGTGGACGCGTCCATTTAGTGATTTGTTTATACCAAGCATGCAGTTAGATATTGCCAGTATGGCGATACAGCTGCATATAGTGGCAACCAGCGTAGTAGCATTGTTGGCTGGCGGGCTATTAGGTGTGGTTAGTATTTTACTACAGCAGTTGGTAAAAAACCCCTTAGCATCAGATACTACGTTGGGTGTGGGTGTTGGGGCACAGTTAGCCATGCTCATCGTCACGTTGTTTTTACCAAGCTTGGCCATTTATGGCGGACTTTATGTGGCCTTTGCAGGGGCAATCATCAGTATGGGTCTGGTATTTGCCTTGTCAGCACCCAGTCGATTTAACCCATTAATTTTGATATTAGCTGGTTTGGTGGTCAATATTTTACTAGCAGCAGTCGCCAATGTACTGGTGCTGTTTTTCGCTGAGCGTAGTAATGGCATGCTGTCGTGGGCAGCTGGATTTTTAGCACAAAACAGCTGGCATACCAGTATCGCGCTAGTCATTACTGCAGCGTTGATGGCGGTTGTATGTCTACCATTATTGAAACCATTAACGCTTATGAGTCTAGATGACACTCAGGCAAAACGCTTGGGTGTGCCTATTAATGGAATTCGCGCAATTGTTGTATTGGTCGTCGCTGTTGTGACGGCCTTAGTAATTAGTGAAGTCGGTTTGATTGGTTTCATTGGTCTTGGTGCGGCAAGTTTGGTCAATGCGCTTGGTATCTCGTCTATTGGTAAGCGTTTGGCCGCTGCCTTTGGGTTAGGGGCACTGCTTTTATTGTTAACCAGCAATGTCGCGTTACTGCTTGAGCCGATACTTGATATGCAAATTCCGGCTGGGGCTATGACAGGTATCTTGGGTGCACCGTTAATTATTTGGCTAATTTTACGTCAGCGTCGTGAGCGGATAGAGACAGTGACGCCTATGCTTGCGGGTAAGCATATATCCATTACATTTTGGCGCTGGGGTGTTGGGGTGCTTGCTGTCATAATGTTGGCTTGTTTGTTTGTGCAAGATATCAATGGTTGGGGACTTAGTACAGATTGGGCGCTTACGCAGCAGTATCGCTTACCTCGTAGTTTGAGTGCTGCTGCCACAGGCTTGATGTTGGCGGTTGCAGGCGTGCTACTACAAACCTTAACGCGTAATCCTATGGCCAGCCCCGAGGTATTGGGGGTCAGTTCAGGTGCTGCACTTGGGGTTATTTTAGGGTTTTTATTATTACCAAGTTTAGGGTTATCTGCTGGAGCAGGGACGTTGCTGATCTCAGGACTGTCAGGTGCGATGGCTGTGCTGCTATTGATTATTTGGCTGGCACGTAGGGTCAGCTCAGGTTATTTATTATTAGTAGGTATAGGCATTGCCGCCATGATGGATGGTGTGATGCATATGGTCAAGCTCTCAGGAGATCCGCGGCTAGAGGCGATGCTCAGCTGGCTGTCAGGGACAACTTATAGCGCTCAGCCCAGTACAGTATGGTATCTCATTGGCATTGCCACTATTTTATTTGTACTCAGTCTACTGCTGATTAAACCCTTACGCGTCCTTGGTTTAGGCACAGGTGTGGCGCGTAATCTAGGTGTGGCAGTTACGCCGATTACTTTGTCACTATTGGCATTAGTGGCAGCGCTTAGTACGGCCAGTACGCTTGCCGTTGGCCCATTGAGCTTTATTGGTTTGATGGTGCCACATTTGGCTACTTCATTGGGAGCTGTGAAGCTTGAACGGCAATTGCCACTAGCTGCACTTTTAGGGGCAGGGGTGATGGTGATAGCGGATTGGATTGGACGTTACGTTATTTTCCCTTATGAGCTACCGGCAGGAACGATTGCGGCTATTATCGGTGGTGGCTATTTCTTATGGCTCATTCGTAAGGTGCCAGCCTCAGCAAGCAGATAGTCGCTGTCTTCAGCAGAGGTCTATCGAATGTTGTTTGAGCTACAGCTTGATGTGAATAACGCCGCAAAATTTCAGCTAGATTGGATGATGCGCTCGGCAGGCTAGCAAAATAATAATCATAAACATGCCATGCCGACCATCACCCAAAATCTACCTGACACTTTTAGTATTGAAGCTTATCAAAAGAAGTTTGCCTTGAGACCTGTCAACTATCCAGAAGATATGCCATTTTGAATACAACGTCTGATTGAGATGCCAGAAAAGGCGGCCTTGTTATATTTCTGCAATTGAGATGAGTTTTTTGAATCTAGAGGCTATCTTAACTTCTATGGTGTCACGGCTTAATGAGCAACGCTCCTATAAATAAAGCACCCATAAATAAGGCATCTACAAATGAAGTGTCTATACGCGAAGCCAATCAGAATAGTAATAACGGCTTGAGCGAAAAACAAGTGCAGCGGGTACTATTGACGCTATTACTTGGCGGTACAGTGGTTAGCTTTAGTAATAGTGCGCTCAATCCAGCGATTCCTGTTTTTATGTCAGCGTTTGATGTCGATATTGTGATGGGCAGTTGGGTACTAAATGCTTATGTCTTGGCCATGAGTGTGGGGTTGATGCTGAGTGGTTACTTAAACAAAAAGTTTCCTTTTAAGCATGTTTATTTGGCGGCAATTTTTGGGTTTATGTTGGGCTCAGTCATTGGCATGCTGGCCTATAGTATGAGCTTTGTCATCATTGCCAGAGCTATCCAAGGGTTGAGTGGCGGTCTGATTATCCCGCTGTCCATTGGTATGCTGTATCAGATTTACCCACAGCAGCAGCATGGCAGAGTAATGGCGCTATGGGGCATCGTTATTATGATGTCATTGGCGTTTGGTCCTTTGGTTGGCGCTTATTTGGTTGAGCAGTTTGCATGGTGGACACTGTTTGCCATTACTGTACCACTCAGTGCGGTGGTCATGACGATGGTGTGGCTATTAATACCTGATATATGCTCACATGAAGAAAAACATCATTTTGATACCATCGGGTTTATCAGCTTACTCACTTGGCTGCTTGCGATGATGGTATGGCTGAGCACGCTGCAAATAGATTTTACTGGTGGGTTACTCAGCAGTGACGGCTTATTAAAGATAGCTACGTTAGGTTTATTGTCTGTCGGGTTTTTATTGTCTGCGATGGTTTGGTGGGCCTATGAGCGTCGTCAGCGGCATCCGTTATTGAATGTACGCTTATTCCGTAATAAAACCTATTTGCACAGTAATATCATCAGTATTAGCCAAACAGTAGGTTTGATGCTTTGTCTCTTGCTACTGCCTGTGTTAATACAAGATGTGATGGGTGAAAGTGCGTTATGGACAGGCGTTGTCCTGATGGTCGCGACGCTCGTGGCCAGTATTACCACGCATTACGCTGGCAAGAGGGTAGACAAGCGCGGTGCCAAAGGAATTGGTATTGTGGGGATTGCGATTAGTGCGTTATCTACCTTGATGCTGGCATGGTGCTTGTATCAGCCAACGCTTTGGCTACTCATGCTGATTATGAGTATACGCGGTATCGGAGTAGGTTTGGCGTATCTGCCGACCACTACCGTTGGTTTTAGTAGCTTACCCAAAGACTCAGTCACGGAAGGCGCCGCACTTAATAACATCAGTCGCCGCATCATCTCTACCATATTTATCACGCTGTCCACAATTTATATAGACAGTCGAGGTGTGCAGTTATTAGCATCAGGTAGTAGCCAAGGTATGGCGAGCGCGATCCAAGAAATATTGGTAGTAATCACGGTGATTTTATTATTCACGATTCCTTCAGCGTGCAAATTACCACGATCCCCATAAACGAATACCCCTTATCTGGGTTTATTTTGACTTATCAAGATGAAAATATTATTGGTTTTTGGCACCAAACATTAATCGCCGAAGAGCAGTGGGTATCACTGATGAATTGTCCTTTTCACCTACTGGCTAAAGGTAAGTTGGGCTTTACTGTATTTGCGCAGGGTATCAGGGCTGTGACCACGTCTAAGAGCAACCAATTACAAGGCAAGCTGGTATCTGATATTACCTATCGCTTCGGTGAGCAAACAACGACGATTCGTTCAGGCGATATTGCTATTATGGATAATGATGGGGTGTTTATTTTGTCTATTGAAGTGGCAAAACAGTTATTATCAGATTGTCAAAAGAAGCATAGAGAGGATGAGTGGAAGTTTCAACGATTCTTTGAGGCCTATCGCAACAATGAGTTAGATAAGTTGTTTGACGGCCAGTAAAGTTATTAAACATTACCCTGTACTCCGAATTACCACGAATGAGCACTGTATAAGTCCTTATCAATAAGAGTTAAATACATATAGAAATAAAAACGATTATCATTTACAATACGATTCACAAAGTTAGTACACACAGTATTATTAGCTAAATATTACTCATACCACTGTTTATCTATCCAACTAAGTGAAACCAACATGAAAAGTCATCATCAAGTTGCTCTATCTGTTCTTACCCTTTGTATTAGTCAGCAATTATATGCGCAAACTGACAACGCATCGGACGTTGCATTGAATGCGCAGACCTCAGCGGAACTGACCTCAAATGCCGTGTCTAATGAGACGCCCAATGTCACTTTAGATACTATCAATGTTACTGCTAAAGCCAGAACGGGCACAGCACTGGCACAGAAAATTAGTGAGATGCCAGCAGTTACGCAAGTGATTACTGAAAATGAGATTCAGATGCAGGCAACGGGTGACCGTACCACTGGTGATATCTTGGCACAGTTGATTCCGAGTCTGGGTGCCAGTAGTGGTTCAACCAGTAACTATGGCACGACCATGCACGGACGTCCTGTACAGTTCTTGTTGAATGGCGTGCCTTTGAGTAGTTCACGTAGTCTCTCACGCGAGCTAAATAGTATTGATCCTGCGCAGCTTGAGCGGGTAGAGGTACTCTCAGGTGCTACCAGTATTTACGGCGCTGGTGCAGCAGGTGGTTTGATTAACCTTGTGACCAAATCTTTGGTAGGATACGGTCCTATCAGACAGACCAGAGTTGGTGTCAGTAGTAGTCGTGGTTTTGAGTCAGACTCATTGGGTTATCATGTCGGGCAAACCTTAGGATATGGCGGCGAGCGTGTGTATGGTCGCCTAGACGTTGATTATGATAACAAAGGCGGCAAGTTTGATAGTAAAGGCAACCGAGTCAGCCCTGATGTGAACCAAACGGACCAACAAGATACCGAATCGCTAAGTGTGAATGGTAGCTTAGGTGTGGAGCTCACTGACAGCCAACGTCTTGATCTTGCAGTGACTTACTATAAAGACGAGCAAGATACTGACTATGGCCCAGACTATGGTGATGGTTTGGCAGTATTATTTGGTGCAACACCTTCTTTAAAAGCCATTGATGGTGCCAACGTAGAAAACGAGCCATATACTGAAAAAAGCTCGGTGAATCTAAGTTATAACGATGATGACTTTGTAGGCTCAGGTTCTAACTTAAGCTTGACAGGTTATTATAGAGATGAAAAAGGCCGTTTTTATCCTTCTGCTAAGAGCGCAGCAGCCCAAGCAGCTGAAGTATGGCAAGACAATGGTTTAACTGATCAAAGTACAGTAGACCAGCTTAGCAGTGCTGCAGTGTTTGTGACCCAGTCAGAAGCTGACATCGAGGTAATGGGCTTGCGAGCAGCGTTGCAAACGGAGACTGAACTTGCTGGCAAAAACATACTGCTGAGCTACGGCGCTGATTTCGAACGCGAAAATAGTGAGCAAACGTATTATGGTCAAGATCTAAATGCGTTTCTTGCTAGTAATGGCTTGACCGCCCAAACTAACGGACTTACCTATAATGCTGGACCAGATACTACCATCGATAAATGGGGTGCATTTGTCAATGCAGATGTAGATATAACCGATAAGTGGCATACCAGTGCTGGCGTGCGTTATCAAAAACTGAAGTCAGAGACTGACACCTTTACGCCCATTTATGAGCAACTGCTTGAAGAGTATTTCAACAATCCTGCTATTAGTAGCACAAGCGATGCTTATGGCATTGACTATAAAGCAGGCGACGTAGAGAAAGGTAATACAGACCATGACAAAGTACTCTTTAATCTTGGTACTAGCTATCAACTAACACCGAACGATCAAATTTTTGCTAATTTTTCACAAGGGTTTACGACAGCAGATATCCAGCGTGCGCTGCGTGATGTGCGTGCAGGTTTTGTGGTTAATTCAGACAATGTTCAGCCGATTACAACCAATAACTACGAGTTTGGTTGGCAAGGCAAACATGGTGATACCGCAGCGCGTTTGAGCGGTTTTTATAATGAGTCAGATAAAGTTGTACGTTTCACCGATAGCTATACTGTAGAAGTCGTCGATACTGATGAGCGCGTCTACGGCGTAGAAGGGTCGCTCAGTTACGATATCAGTGATAAATGGCAAGTAGGTGGTAGTGTGGCGTATACCCGTGGTCAATATGATAAAGATGGCGATTGGCTAGAGCTCGATGCAGTACGTTTAACACCGTTAAAAGGTACCGCATTTGCTCAATATAACTTTGATGAAGGTAGTAATATTCGTTTGCAAGCCCTAGCCATCGGTGGTGATGATAAAGCCTTTAAAGATCAACAACAAGATCCTGATTCTAGTGCCTTACCTGTCACTGGTTATATGACCTTTGACGTGTTGGGTCAAGTAAAAATGCCAGTAGGTCGGGTAGACTATGGCGTTTATAACTTGCTTAATAAAGACTACCTAACGGTTTATCATCAAACCACTTATTCAGACTTGAATCGTCTGCCAGCTTCTGGTACTACTTATGGCCTAAGCTATACCGTTGATTACTAGAAATAGAAGGTATTAAGAAACACTTTTATGCCAACTTACTTATGCGGTTTGCCATTGATTATTTTGAGCAGAATATTAATGGCAATAGACTTTATAACGGGTGCAAATATCACACTGATACCAGTTCTTAAAAGGAAATGCGTGATCGCTGTGTATAACGCCCGATTTCATAAGGCAAAACGTAACCAAAGTTTTTTAACAGGCATGACTATCATATTCTATGGCTACAACCCTAATCTAAATCCTGAGGTTAAAGTACTAATTTGCTCGAGCGGAAAATGAGAGTTGTATTCAAGTAGAAAAATAAATGGGCACAAGCTAAGTTTCTACGTTAAAAGTGGGTGGAGAGTAATCTACATAAACTATTTCATAATACGGGCTGTGTCAATTTTATATTGAACCAACTTTATATAGCAGTTATTTGTGTCCCTAGTAATAGTAAAAAGCCAGATACACAGCGTATCTGACTTAACGAAAACTATTCATTTATTTTGGGACGAGATATATCTATATCTCTTTCTGCAAAACCACTTTGTCCGAATAACCTGCAGGCATCGGTGTGACTGCTGTATCTAAATCATCTATATCAGTTGATTTTGCTGCTGTACCTACATAGTCTATATCAGTTGGCTTGACTGCTGATGTATGCCATTCTGGATCGAGATGCGCTCCCATCTTTAGCATTTTCATTAATGACAAGACTAGTAACAAGATCACGAATAGGAAAGGTATGGCTGTCAGTATTGAAGCAGTCTGTAGTGTTTTCAGATCTCCACCTAATACCATTAAAGTGCATGGTAAAATAAATAAGGTAAAGGCCCAAAACAATCTATTCCATTTAGCAGGTTCTTCGTTTTGTCTTATGTAGGGTGTCGTTGAAGAAGCCATCATATAAGCTGCTGAATCAAATGAAGTTGCTAAGAATATCAAAGCGACAAAACTGTACAAAGCCACTACTAATTTGCCTAAAGGTAAGGTGCCCATGATTTGAATAATAGTTGCAGCTCCACCTACTTCTTCTATTAGGTGTTCAGTTGACAATACTCCAGTCAACTCTACGTGCATTGCATAATTTCCTAATATTGCGAAATAAGCAGTACATCCTACGCTACCCCATGCTATTCCTCCTATGATTATTTCTCTAATGGTCCTTCCTCTAGAGATCTTAGCAATAAATAATCCCATGAATGGGGTGTAAACAATCCACCACGCCCAGTAGAATATAGTCCAACTGTTGACAAAGCTTCCACCATTCGTAGGATCAGTATAAGTATTCCAGCGTACAAAATTACTAATTACCATACCTACACCATTGGTTCCCATTCTTAGAATGAACTCAGTGGGTCCAATCAATAGAACATAACCTAGTAGTATGATAGAAGAGACAATTGCTATGTCACTCAAAATTTGTAATCCACGTTTCAAACCAGAGTAAGCACTCCATGTGAATAAAACAGTACATAATACGAGTACAAAAACGGTCATTGATGTTGTAGCTGGTATTCCAGTGACACTGCTGATACCTTCTGCTACTAATGGAGTGCCGAGTCCTAATGACGTGCCAGCAGCCCCTAAAATGCCAAACATAAATGTTACATCAATTGCCTTACCCAATAATCCATCTGCATGTTTTCCGATTACAGATCGACAGACTTCACTTAACCGAAGAATAGGAACTTTTAGGATATAGTAAGAGTAGGCAATAGGTATAGATGTGATGATGAAAAATGCCCAAGCAGTAGGCCCCCAGTGAAAAATACCATAAGCAGCAGCAATCTCAGCGGCAGAAGCAGATTTTGCTTCAATGCCATAAGGTGGCGCTGTATAGTAATAAGCCCACTCAATCACTCCCCAATAAAGTATTCCGGAGGCTACGCCCGCAGCAAAAAGCATGGCGCCCCAGCTAAAAGTTGAGAACTCGGGTTTTTCATCTTTAGTACCAAATTTAATCTTTCCGTGTTCGCTAAAGAATAAATAAATTAGAAAGCCAATACTCCCTGCGCCACCCCACAAAAATAGTAAGCCGAGATTTGTAGTAAAGAAATCATTTGCTTGATTGACAATCACGGCACCTTTTTCTGGAAATAAAACCAGAGGAAGACAAATAGCGACAATCAAAAAAAATGTGGCAATAAATACTGACCAATCAATCCTTCCTGATTTTACTTCTTTCATTTCAACACTCCTTCCTTAGAGTTAGATATCTTATACGTTTAGAGGCTCGTTTAGTTCAATAACGTATCCATCAGGATCAAAAATGAACCCTAGCATTCTTTTGCCATGGTTCATTTTTTTTGCTTCACTTTTTATTTTGACGCCTTCTGATTTAAGGTATTCCATTGCCTCAGTTAAGTTTTCAATATAGGAGATTATCCAAGTATCACTGAGGTTGGAGGCTTTACTGTAGCTGCATTTTTTATGATGATGATGATCTCTGCTTCTTGGTTAATCGGTTTTGCTCCTTACGTTTCTGACTATTCAAGATATATGTCTCCTGATAGTGATGAAAAATCTGCATTTTGGGGAACTTATTTAGGATGTACTCTAGGTGCCGTAGCAACGATGATAGTTGGAGCTTTTTTGGCATCTCAAGTAATAGCCGGTGACCCACTTTTAGCGTTAAAAGAAAACTATGGGCTTGCTGGGTTATCTGTTCTAGTTATTTTCTTCGCTGCTTCTGCACTAGTTAATAGTATTAATTCTTATACTGCAACATTGAGTATTCTAACATTGTTAAAAGGAATGTTTCCTAAATTACAAATAAGTTCATCTATAAGGATATCTACTGTATTTATTTTTCATATTGTTGCATTTTTCATGGCAACAGCTGCAAGTGAAGACTTTTTGACAAACTTTACTAATTTTATATATCTTTTGATTTATTTTTTAGTTCCGTGGTCAGCTATTAATCTTGTGGATTATTTTTTAATAAAGGAAGGTGAGTATGATATAGATTCCTTTTTCGAAGATGGAGGTGGTATATACGGACGATGGAATGCGAATGTTATGACAGTTTATGCTTTAGCTATGGTTTTTGAAATTCCATTTATGGGTACAAGTTTATACACTGGTGTAATGTTTGATGTACTTGGAGGAGTAGATATTGCATGGATATCAGGATTTGTATCTGCGGGAGTTTTGTACTATTTTTCAAATAGAAATAAAAAAGTATAAATTAATTTGTAGGTTTTATTTATCTTCTAGGTAGTATGTTTTTTAAAAAGGATTTTAAAATGGATTACGATTATATAATAGTTGGTGGTGGGTCTGCAGGGTGTGTATTAGCAAATAGACTAAGCGAAAACCCAAACATTAGGGTTCTTTTATTAGAAGCTGGAATTTGGGATACAAACCCATTAATTCACATACCAGCAGCCCTTCCAGCCGTAGCCCCTAACAAGAAAATTAATTGGGGATATTATACTGAAAAAGAAAGAAAATTAAATAAACGTTCGCTTTTCTGGCCTCGGGGAAAAGTTATAGGGGGATCAAGTTCTATAAACGGAATGGTATATACTCGCGGCAACGCTGGTGATTATGATAAGTGGGAGGAGTTAGGAGCTGTCGGTTGGTCTTATAAAGATGTATTACCTCATTTCAAAAAAGTGGAGGCTAATGAGCGTGATGATGATGTTTATCATGGAAAAACAGGCCCTTTACGTGTAACACGTGGGGTTCCAACATCAGAATTATCTGATTTATTTGTTGAAGCAGGAAAGCAGGCTGGTTTCAGACATAGTGATGATTTCAATGGAGAGAATCAAGAAGGTTTCGGCGAGTTCGATGCAACCGTATATCAAGGTAGGCGTTGGAGTACTGCTACTGGTTTTTTAAGACCAATCAAATCAAGAAGCAATCTTTCTGTTATTACTAGTGCATTAGTATCTAGAGTTTTATGGAATGAAAATCGTGCTATCGGAGTTGAGTACTGGTGTAAAAATAAAATTCATGAAGTCTACAGTGGAAAAGAAGTGATTTTATCAGGTGGTGCTATTAACTCACCTCAGTTACTACAACTGTCTGGAGTTGGTCCAGCAAAACTATTGGAAAAACTTGGGATCAAAGTTATTGCTGACCGTTCACAAGTTGGTGAAAACCTCCAAGACCACCTTTGTGTATGTGTTATGTCTAAAATTACTAAGCCAATTAGTCATTATCGTTGGTTAAATCCGTTCCGTGGAGTAATGGCTGGTTTACAGTATATGATGGGGAGACAGGGTATTGCCGGACAAGCCCCATTATCGACAGGAGCCTTCTTAAAAAGCGACTCGGATTTAACCTATCCAGATTTACAACTTCATCTCACGCCTGCACTTGTGACCAGTCACGATAGTTCTTGGCCTACAGAACATGGACTAACCATTTACGTCAATCATGGCTATCCGAAAAGTCGAGGAACAATTAAAATTATTAGTAAAGATCCTAATGTGCATCCTAGTATTAATGCGAATTACTTATCTGATCCGGAAGACGAAGATCTTACTATTCTTCGTAATGCAGTAAAAATGACTCTTAATCTTTTACAATAACCCTCTTTCAAAGGAATATTGGGAGAAAGTATAGGGTTGATTGATCATAATGCGGCGGATTCTGATATCGATGATTTTATACGTTCTTATGCAGAGACGGTTTACCATCCTATTGGAACTTGTAGAATGGGTAGTGACGATGATGCGGTAGTTGATCCAAAGCTAAGGGTGAAAGGTGTTGAAGGTCTACGTGTAGTTGATGCTTCAGTAATGCCTTCACTCATCAATGGTAATACTAATGCTCCTACGATTATGATTGCGGATAGAGCAGCCGATATAATTCTTGGTGATACAAATTGATTAAATCTTCACTGAGTGAGATAGTCTCTTTTAAGTTTTGTATTTTTCCACTTGTATTAAAGTCAAACGTCGCATTATCCACGGTACAGTAAATATTGCCATTAGAGAGTTTGAAATTCAGCTGGCTAATGGCATAACTCATACTTCCTCCTATAGCACCCTCGTAAGTACAAGCTTTTACGATGGCTTTATTTTTAATAATAGAATCAATGATGGTGCATTTGGTACTACCATTGACATCGGCCGTACCTGCAATAGCGCTAACAGAGAGTAATGACAACGGAAGCGCTATGAGTATTTTTGAGAGTTTCATTGATATGTCTTTTTATGGGTTTTTAACTTGAGCCGGAATGACTGCATTTTTTGCTGCTGAGTTCATTATAGCGACTAAAAAAACAGCTATTTTCTAGACCTGATGAACGATTGTTTGTCTAACGAAAGTCTTTTAGCATTCCCCTGTTTTTATTAGTTAGAGCTTTTAGTAGCATTCGGAACCAGATGAGTTCAGAATCAGCGTACAGCAGGATAGTATTGGAAAATAGTCAATAAGGGAGGGCGTTATATTTTTAGATCAAACCTTAATTTTAAGCGACTCCACCACATAAGAGTATGGATAAAAAAACACCCTTTAAGCTATATAAAATATAGCTTAAAGGGTGTTTTTTTATCCATAAAATACGTGACGGTGATACCGTTTAATCGCGATAATTTGTATTTTAGAGTGTCTGAAAATAAGAGGTTTGATACATGATGAATTATAATATAATTCACTATTTAGTTTTTGAATGAATGTTATTCATCTAAAAATCGCTTGGTTCATCCTATATCATATAGATGTATCTCAACTAAACAGTATGTTATGACATTATCTTACATGTGCTGATTTCGTTAACTGATTATTAGAATTATCACCAAGTGCAGGTTTTGATTTATAAAGGCTCAAAAAACATCACGCTAGCCTCAGTCGGTGCATGAGGTTTATGGTTAGTATTCTTAGGAATAACGACCACTTCGCCAGCATTAACCTCTATAGTTTTGTCCTGTAATATAATAAATAACTGCCCTGACAGTACATGAAATAACTTGTCTTCATGTTCATGATTATGCCATTCATATTCGCCTTTCAGTTTGGCCAGCTTGACGGTCAACTGATTAAATTTTGCAATATCAGTAGGCTTCCATAATGCTTTAATATCATCCAGTTCATTTTTTATGTTGGCTATAAGTAGGCTCATTATTGCTTCATCCTGATATATTAGTTCCAGCTATTTATGTTTAATTGATAATCATTTACATTAAAATGATTGTTTATTGCGAATAATGCTATGATTACTTCAATAGTTA
>NZ_JBQSVK010000014.1:0-64893 GCF_052376195.1 Psychrobacter sp. AOP7-B1-25 | reverse complement strand
TGGATACTCGTATGCATGTTTTTCGCTAGGCGCAGTCATGTCTTTTGGCACGTCGATAACAACAGGACCTGGACGTCCAGATTGCGCGATATGGAATGCCTTTTTGACAATCGCAGGAATCTCGCTAGCATGGCGTACTTGAAAACTATGCTTCACGATAGGACGAGATACCCCAACCATATCTGTTTCTTGGAAGGCATCTTCACCGATCAGGCTACTTGGTACCTGACCTGAAATCACCACCATCGGTACTGAATCCATAAAAGCTGTTGCGATAGCCGTCACAGTATTTGTAGCACCAGGTCCTGAGGTTGCCAATACAACGCCCGTGTTACCCGTTACTCGCGAATACGCATCTGCCATATGACCGGCCGCCTGCTCATGGCGTACCAAGATATGTTCGATTGCTTCTTGCTGAAACAGTGCATCATAAATGTGTAAGACGGCACCACCTGGATAACCAAAGATGTACTCGACACCTTCGTCAGTCAGTGCTTGCACCAGCATTTCAGCACCCGATAGCATCACAGGCTGTGCACTACCTTCTGCAAGACGTTGTTGCTTTTGCTCAAAATTTTTGGCGGCATTACCCGTTTGGGTGTGTCCCGTCATGTTCGGACTTTGCGTGGTTTGCGTCACTGTCATCACCTTTTTTTGCGGCGAGAATTTGCGGGATTCTATGAGTAAAAATAATCACTTACCGTCATTATTCCCACTTGCTGAATTATCGCTAATTCTTGTCCATATCAAGAATATCTGCCTAGTCAGTTTCATCAGAAATGTCTTGTGCGACAATACCAATCAAACATAGCAGTGTATTTAAGGTCAGCTTTGTGATGGATGTTTATCGATATACAGTGACAAGATACGAATGTATCTATAAAAGAAGGCGCTTATTATTGAAAGTTCATACTAGTAAGTATCTACTGTGAATTTATTTATACAGATGCATTAGTACAAACTATAAAAAACTTCAGAGCCAATGCCAAACAGTAAGATCTTTAAAAATTACAATAGGCTTGAGCGAAATCTCTTAACGGCATACTAGTTCGCATTTGATACAACTACTAAAAGCACATTTCAAATAATAAGTTTATCTTAGTCATTGTAGACAGATAAGTCCGGAGATAATGTATCGCTAACAATAGTAGTCATTGTGCCACCATGCTTGCTATATCATTATCACAAAGGAAATAAAACTGCGTAAGCTACTGATAAGTACTTCGTAGTTTTATTTCTCAAGTGCCACGGCCACATCATAAAAGCCGCTCACTGACCAATCAACTGCTATTATATTCGACGGTTTGCGAGTTATTGTCAAGAAAAACTTCTAAAGCCTACTACAAACTATTAGTTATTAATTAATATACATTGATAAGTATTATTTGCTAGAATCAGATGTCGATACATTATTACTACCAATAAAACGTTCAAGTGTTATATTTACACTCATATACATTTGATTTTTATTAACTATGAGGTTCGCTACTATGGCGTATACGTCTAAGATAAATACTACTGCTAAACTGTTGATGAGTACCGCGTGTATGCTAATGCTATCTATGAATGCCAGTCAGGCTATACAAGTTTATAAATCTATTGGCGCGCACGGCGAAGTGAAATATAGCCAACATGCACCGCAAACTGGCAGCAATATCGAACTGATTGAGTTTCGTAGTGACGGTAGACAGAATAACGCAGGACAAATGGCAGGAAAAACAGATCCCAACCAGAGCAGCAACGCCCAAACTGCAGAAGAGCAGCGAGTGGCGGCACTTGAAGCACGTATTAAAGAACAAGAAGCTCAGGCTAATGCTCAACGCTGCCAGTCATTGCGTAACAATTTGACCAATCTAAATGTAGGCGGACGTATATACGAAATGGATGCTAACGGTAAACGTGAATATCTAGATGGTCGTGAGATTGAGCTTAAGCGCGAGCGCGTACAGCAAGCGATCACGCAGTATTGCTCTAATTCTTCTACCTAGTTAGATCTCTTGATAGCAAATATCAAACTATCATAAGCTGCATTACGTGACGAATGGCTGCTGGCATATCCTGAGCTTGTAGCCCTCGTTGCCCTACTAGCAATGTATTGGTGTCGCTATTCGTTTGATTGACTAATACATCTCCTGCAAACCCATGTATAAGAACTGCTTGATGTAAGCTACGTGCCTCTGCTAATAAATCTTGCTGTGCCAATAGTCCAGCGGTCACCCCAGAGAGCACATCACCCATACCAGCGGTTGCCATGCCAGCATTACCTACATTACAGACGTATACTTGCTCTTTTCCCTTTTCTTGCTCTAACACTAACGACCCTGCCCCTTTTAGCACCCAGTCACCACCATATGTCATAGCACACTGTTTTATAGCTTGTAGTCTATCTGACTCAATCTCACTGACTTTCTGATCAAGCAATCTAGCTGCTTCGCCACTATGTGGTGTCAAGCAAACCCGATGATGAGCGCTATATTCTCTTAACTCTGTTACCAGCTTATGGTTATCTATTTGCAGTGACGCCAAATGATAAAGCCCGTCGGCATCAATCACAATTAACTTTTCGTCTGCTATCGCAGCCTGTAAATAATCAATAAATAACGCTTTGGCTTTTTGGTCACGACCAAGTCCCATCCCAATAGCAACGACACTGGCCTGTTTAATTAAGTCTTTTACGCCGCTTGCGTCATGCAAATTAATAGTCATCGCATCTGGCAGTGAGGTCAGCAATGACCCATGAAAATTCTCATGGCAGGCAACGGTAATCTTCCCAGCACCTGTCGCCATCGTACTGGCCGCAGACAGTATTGCAGCACCGCCCATACCTTGAGAACCATCAACGCGATTTCCACCAATGACCAGCACATGTCCATAACTGCCTTTATAGCTGTTTTGGCGGCGCGGCTTCATACTATGTGCAGCCGTCAGCAGCGTAGCAACTGGCTCAAATGCTTGATTGGAAGTTTTCGCAGCTATCATATGATATTTAGCTGTCTGGTGAAGCGCCACTTGATAGGGTATTAACGGTATATCGACTATGTCTCCGCTGTAGTCTGTACCATCTTTAGTGTGTAGACCAAGCTTACAGGCAATCAGGCACAAAGTCACATCAGCTTGTATTGCTATGCGCTCGAACACTTCACCAGTAGAGGCTACTAATCCGCTCGGAATATCAACTGCAATTGCCAGTGCGTCATTTTGCTGAGTAAGACGATTAAAAGTACTAATAGCTGATTTATAAGCGCCTTCTGGTGCACGATCTAAGCCAATACCAAACAGTGCATCGATGTAAATATCAGCTGGTAAACCTATTTTATCCCAATCATTGTGATCAATCATGTCTTCAAATCGTTGATAGTTACAACTGCTCGCTAGTGTTATCCGTAATGCTTTTGTCGCGTCAGTTATACGATTATCACTTCCGTCTTTATCGCTAGGAGTTTTAGAAGCTACTGACTGTACATCAATATTCAAATCATTTTCGCTACAGCCAACCGTTATTACTTCTACTTGCCAGCCAGCTTGCTGTAAATAGTGAGCAATAAGCCAGCCATCACCACCATTGTTACCTTTCCCTACCCAGATACTCACTCGACGTGAATGAACACTACGGTGATAAACGTTAGTGCTGGCAGAATGGCTAGCACTGACCTCTCTTTGCTCATGAATCTGCTCTATTTGCTGCACCATTTGCCAAGCTGCTTGTTTCATCAAACCAAAGCTATCGTACCCTTCTGCAAACCAAGCCTGCTCCATTGCATAAACCTGCTTACTACTATATAACGCAATTGGTTTCGTATTTTTTATAAGTGATAAATTGGCAATATTTTTCATAACTTATCCTTGGTATTTCTACTAACTTCTTATTTTATCTGAATTTGGTTGCTCATCTCTGATAACAGCTTATCAAAAGCTTACGGCGGCTTATGTATCAATATGAATGTGAGTTTATTGTCTTTTATACTTGCACTCATTGCTCACTGGCTTATCATAGCGGTATTCACATTATCTCTGATTATCAGCTATACACAACCTGACTGAAATAAACGAGAAATCACCTAATAAGCACCTACTTTCTATGCCTACTGATAAAAACAAAATTGCCGTTACGAACCCAACTGTGTTTGCAACCGTAGAAGATGTTAAGCAATGGATTACAGCGCAAGCACAAACATTAGGATTTGCTGATTGTGGCTTTTTATCCGTACACCATCCTTTATTTGCTAAGCAAATTGAACAGCTACAAAAGTGGCTTGTTAAAGGCTATGAAGGTCAACTACAGTTTATGCACAACAATCATGATCTACGCGCTCACCCTGACCAACTAGTCGAGGGCGCAAAAACCATCATCAGTGTACGTATGGATTACCTAACTCAAGCACCGACGCCGCGCGCTGTCACTGATAACGACAATCCCAATAAAGGTATCATTGCGCGTTATGCAAGAGGCCGCGACTACCATAAAATCATGCGTAGTCGTCTAAAGCAATTGGCCTTGAAGATAGAAACAATGCTCCCTGAATGGCAACATCTAGATATCGGTTCAGAAAAAAAATTTGTATTTAGACCTTTTAGCGACTCGGCGCCTATCTTTGAGCGGCCTATTGCCGATGCAGCAGGTCTTGGGTGGACAGGTAAGCATACGCTACTTATAAACAAACAAGCTGGCTCATTCTTTGTACTCGGCGAGCTGTTTTTGAGCCTTGAGCTGCCCGATGACAAACCAGTCAAGGAGCATTGTGGTAGTTGTAGCGCTTGTATTGATATATGCCCTACTCAAGCGATTGTAGCGCCCCATGAGCTCAACGCCTCGGCTTGTATCTCCTATTTGACTATCGAGCATGATGGCATTATAGATACCAAGTATCGACGCGCGATAGGCAATCGGGTCTTCGGCTGTGATGATTGTCAGCTAATCTGTCCTTGGAATCGCTATGCCAATCTTACTACCGTTGATGACTTCGCCCCAAGGCATGGGTTAGATAATAGTAGCTTACTTGAACTGTGGCAGTGGGAAGAGGATGATTTTATGAAGAACACCCAAGGTAGCCCGTTAAGACGCACTGGCTATGTAAATTTTTTACGTAATATCGCTATTGGACTTGGCAATGCTAATGCCAGCTTAGAAGTGATCGAACAGTTGAATTCAAAACTAACCATGCACAATGACATGCTAGATGAGCATATCGAATGGGCCTTAGACGAGCAACAGAGTAAGCTGGATTCGGTTAATTAATACCATTTTACGGTCATCAAATTCTATTAAGACAAGATAGTTGTTTGAAATGTATAGTATGCAAAAAGCCTCTTAATAATAAGAGGCTTTTTTAATTAAACTACTATATTTGAAATATATTGTTTTTATAATCGTCTTTTCAAATACTATGGTTTTGGAATACGTAATACTTGGCCTGGATAGATTTTATCTGGATCAGACAACATTGGCTTGTTCGCTTCAAATATTTTCATATAGTCGCCAGATGAACCATAAACTTCTTTAGCAATCTTAGACAAGCTGTCACCAGATTTTACCGTGTACATTGTAGATTCAGGTGCATCTTCTTCAATGTCGATATTGTCGATAACTTTTGCGACGTTTTGTACATTACCAATAGCGATGATAGCCTTTTCACGATCAGCTTGGGTTTTAGCATTACCACTTATTTCTGCAGTATCTGTAGAACCATTATATTTAATCTTTAGATTACTGATATCAAGATTTTGCTGCTGAATACGGCGCAACAAAATATTAGCAACTGATTGCGCACTCGGCTCACTACTCTCGACTGGTGTATTAACATCTGCTTTTGTTTCTGTCTTAGCGTCATGCTTTTCATCATCACGGTTAAAAATCTTATCACCGATGTCTTTTGCAAAGCTAAACATACCCATATATCTACTCCTTGAAATATTATTATTTATCTTTATTTTAGTAAAACACATAGTCGAACAACACGCTAAATATCTGACTAGTGCTTTTTTCTATGAATCACCATTATGAGTATAAATAAAGTAAACTGAGGTAGATAGTAATAGTATGTTGAATAATGTTGAATTGACGTAGCCAATGTTAAATTAGATTGTTACATTCAAAAGTAACAATCACATGCCCATAAAAAAACCGCCTATCTAATAAGATAGGCGGCATTATAAATCTGCTAAATAAGTAGCAAATTATAGTTGAGCTTGTACGTAATCGATTGCTTTTTGAACAGTAGTCAATTCTGCAGAATCTTCATCAGGAATAGTGATACCAAAATCACTTTCAAATGACATAACCAATTCAACTAGGTCTAGAGAATCGGCACCTAGGTCTTCCATAAATGAAGCATCGTTGTTGATTTCCTCAACATTCATGCCTAGTTGCTCAGCTACTGCTGCTTTTACTCTTAACTCGATATCATTACTCATGTAGATCACTCCGTTATCATCTATTATTTTTAATAAACTGCTATAGTGCCTTATTTAAACGCTATAGCATAGTATATAAAATGCGTTTGCCAGACTAGTATTGCTGTCTGAGTACTTTATGACATGTTATACAGTCTGTCTGATGTCTAATAAAGCCCTGCTATCATACAGGGCTCTGACTCAAAAGTATCCGTCATTATAGCACCCTTTATTATAGTTTACACTCGTTCACACAGTTTTTTATTATAACTATGTAACGCTCGTATATTGACTACATATACATGCCACCATTGACAGGAATAACAGCCCCTGTGATATAGCTGGCCTCATCGCTAGCCAAGAAATGTACCGCTGCAGCGATGTCTTCTGGCTGACCAAGACGACTGATAGGTACAGCATCTAACATAGAGTTCAATAAGCGCTCATCAAGCTCATCTGTCATATCCGTTTCGATCAAACCTGGTGCCACGCAGTTAATAGTCACTTGGCGTGACCCGATTTCACGTGCAAGCGTACGGCTAAACCCTTCTACACCTGCTTTAGTCGCAGCATAGTTAGATTGGCCTGCATTGCCCATTTGAGCAACGACAGAAGTGATATTAATAATACGACCGCGACGTGCTTTCATCATGCCGCGTACGGCACGTTTGCTCATACGATATATTGATGTCAAGTTGGTATCGATAACATTTTCCCAGTCATCATCTTTCATGCGCATCAATAGGCCATCTTGGGTAATACCTGCATTGTTGACCAATACTTGTACCGCGCCGTAAACGCTTTCAATCTCTTCAAACAACTTATCAATTTGAGCAGTGTCACGTACGTCTAAAACACGACCAATACCGCCAGTATCATGAAGATAATCGTCGATCAGCTCAGCGCCTTTCTCTGTGGTCGCGGTTCCAATGACAAAATGCCCTTCTTTGGCAAAGCGTTTGGCCACGGCCTTACCAATACCTCGGCTAGCACCAGTTACTAATGTAATCGTACGGCTCATGATAACACCTCCAATAATTTTTCTAGACGGGCAGGCTTGTCAGTAGGATAGCTTGCGATTGGCTGTGCCTGACGCTTCGCCAAATTGCTCAGTACATTACCACTGCCACATTCGATTAAGATATTAATTTGTTTATCAGCTAGCTCTTGCATGGTTTTTGACCATAGGACAGGTTCGCTTAACTGTTCGGTCAATGCTTGTTTGATACCTACCGCACTGGTTTCAACGCGCGCATGGCGATTTTGTATCACTGGAATGGTTGCTTGATCAAACTTAATATCCGCTAATATCTCAGCCAATGCATTGCTAGCAGGTTCCATAAGAGCGCAATGAGACGGTACGCTCACTTTTAAAGGAACAGATTTTTTGCCAGTGTTTTTGACTTTATCAACAACAGCGTTAACACCAGCAGCGTTACCCGAGATAACCACTTGTCCTGGACTATTAAAGTTGGCTGCACCAACTACGGCATCTTCAACGTGCTCGGTGGCTTGTTCACACAAGTTTTCGACTCGGTTATCTTCTAGTCCCAATACTGCAGCCATAGCAGTATCAACGCCTACAACGGCCTCTTGCATCAACTGGCCGCGCTTATGTACCAAAGTGACTGCATCACCCAGCGATATAACATTGGCAGCACACAGGGCACTGTACTCACCCAAAGAGTGACCAGCTAAATAACAAGGTGTCTCTTCTATTTTTTGTTGTAAGACACGCCAAATAGCAATGCTAGCTGTCAAAAGCGCAGGCTGAGTGTATTGAGTTTGATTGAGTTTTTCTTCGTCCTGACAGATTGCCCACAAATCCTCACCAAGCGCATCACTCGCTTCGGTAAATGTATCGCGTATCTCTGGATAGATTTCAGCAAGCTCACTCGTCATTGCGACTGCTTGAGATCCTTGACCAGGGAAGATGACTGCGATACGAGCGGGTTGCTTTTTTACCATATCGGGTACAGAAGCCATAACCAATATTCCTTATCTGATTAGAAATATCCCTAAAAACAATGGGGTGTATTATATTATTAGATGTTATACAAAGCCGCTACTTCAAGTATTTATGTAAGAAAACGGATTGTCAGTAAACTATACACTGACAAACGCTATTATCATAGCGGATGCAAACCAAACAGCAATAGTAACGCTGCCCAAATTAGAGGAGCAGATTATATCAGCACATTTTCAAATCTACCAAAAATAACAAGCAAATTGAGCAATGAGTCTAGCTACAAATGACAAAAAACCAAGTTATCCAGCCACATAATATATGATAGCGAAATAACTTGGCTTTTTTAGCTCAAAACTTATTGACTAATAACAATTAGACAAAAATAATAATAGTCACCAGCACTATTATTATCTTCGCCTAAGCTGTCATAGAGCCAATGTCTTAGGCGTCTTGGCTGACTTTGAACAGTTGACGACCACGGTAGAAACCATCTTTAGTCATGTGATGACGACGATGTTTTTCACCAGTAGTAGCATCTACGCTTAGTTCAGCAATTTCCATACGGTGATGTGAACGGCGCATGTCACGACGAGAACGGCTTTTACGACTTTTTTGAACAGCCATGATATAGCTCCTATACTTAAAAGGGATAAGCTTGAAATTCAGCTTAAGTCGATACTGACAGAGGCTATGTAATCATAACAACCTAAGTCTTAAGCATCATTAGTTAAATAGATTGCCACTCACATAAAACACTAACTAAGGCAGAATTTTATAAAAAATTTGTCCAGTTAGTTTTTGTCAGCAAGCAACAGGTTGCTCGAATGCAATAAACCGGACATTATACGCATGTTTATTAAATTAATAAAGCCCTGCCTCGCACTCTTCTGTACAAAGCTGATAAAAGGTTTTTAAATGCATCGAGTAGATAGTTTTGGTGCTTATAGTTTGCCTTTTAGCGAGGCTAAAGCAGCAAAAGGATTTTCGCTTTCCTCTTCTTCTGGTATCTCACCAAACTGCTCAACAGACATTTCACAGTCGTCATGCTTTGGCGCCATTGGCGTTTTGAGCAAGATCTCATCTTCTACCAACTTCTTAAATGGTAATAGACGCTCTGGAGATTGCTCGGTAACGATTTCATCTAGCAACAAATAGTCTTGCTCTTCATCAACCAAACGTACCTGACTATCATTTTCGAGTAACGCGATGTCATAATCATCAGACAAATCTATAGCGATTGGTTGCAAACAGCGCTGACAAGTTAACCAAACCTCACCAGTTAACGTAAAGGCTAGATGCAAGACGTTGTTGTGACGATACAAATTGGCATCGAGCTGTATGCTTGATTGTTCATGTTCAGTACTTAGAGTAGTAACAAGACGGTCAAACGAGTTTGGTTTTACCTCTCCTGACCATTCATAACCAGTGTCTGCCCATTTATCTAAGGAAATGTGCTCAGGCATGCCAGTAGATACAGGCGCTTTTTTATTGTCATTGTGCGATGCTGACGGTTTAGTTTCTGGAGTGTTTGACATGCGCGGCCTCATTGATCAAAACGGTGTATAATATTGCCTGCCATACTAACGGAAAGTACCATATTCTGCTAGCGCTAGTATGTTAAGATTTTTTGATAGTAAATTTGTTTAAGATCCTTTACTACTTACCTTTTTACCTAAAGTTTTTTGTCCTTAGTATCTATCAAGTCAATGTCTTCTCTATGAATCTATCCAATAATAAAATTGATTTTTCTGATTTACTTCCTACTGTTGTAGCAAGTTCGTTGCTTCAGCAGCTTACTAAATCAGGAAGCCAAACTAGAAGTATATCTGGTGGTAGACTATATTTTGATACAAATATAGATTTAACCGAGTGGAGAAATCAATGGCAAGAATTGTCTACTATTCAACCCAATAGTACTCACTCAACAGAATCGATAGTTGATAGCGAACGATTAGCTACCGATTGGCTGATACAGCTATTTAATACTTTGTTTTCTGATCAGCAAGTTATATTGGTTCGTAGCGATAATGAGCCTGAGTATTTTCCTGCTCAAGGTAATAAACCTGCGAGAATTGAATTTGCCCATGGATTTTTTGCAAGCGCGCTTCACGAAATGAGTCACTGGTGCGTAGCTGGTGTCGCTCGTAGGCAGCTGTCTGATTTTGGCTATTGGTATGCCCCAGATGGACGATCAGCGGCTCAACAACAAGCATTTGAGCGTGTAGAAATTAAACCTCAAGCATTGGAATGTTTGTTTACTTTGGCTTGTGGACGACACTTCCAAGTCTCACAGGATAACTTGTTTGCCGACTTCGATACTAGCAGTAGCACCTTCGCCAGTGATGTTTATCAACAGGTAGAAAGCTATATATCCAAACCTTATACTTTGCCACGTGACGCTAAGACTTTATTAACTGTATTACTTAACGTTTGTAAGACCTCTTCATCTGAAGCCAACGCTTAATTTGACTTACTTAGCTTCCTTACTTATTAACGATTTTCTACGGTTGGTAACGCCTTGCCACTAAATTCATACCTGCTTTAAGCTATACTGATAACTGAAGTGGTATTTTTTAAGATATTAATCTACTTCACTTATGAAGCAACTTTTCTAAAATATCCAGTGCTTGAATCACATCTAATCAATCAGGAAAAAACTTTGCTCAATTAAAAATCAATAATTATAAAATAAGGAACCACTATGGAAGTTTTCTATATTCATCCCGACAATCCGCAGCCACGTCTCATTGAGCAAGCCGCTAACCTATTACGCAAAGATCAATTAATCATTTACCCTACTGATACCAGTTACGCTTTTGGTTGTCGTTTGGGTGCAAAAGATGCTTTAGCTAAGCTGAAACAAATTCGTCAACTTGATGATAAACATCAATTTACACTACTTTGCCGCGACTTGAGCGAGATTGCCAACTACGCAACCGTTGACAATGTACAGTTCAAACAACTTAAGGCTCATACACCAGCACCAATTACTTTTATTCTTAATGCCACCAAAGACGTACCGAAAAAACTGGCGCATGCAAAGAAAAAAACTATTGGTATTCGTGTACCTAGCAACCCTATTGCTCAAGCATTATTAGAAGCAATGGATGAACCTATTTTGACCAGCTCTTTAATCTTGCCTGATCGAGACGATATCTTGGATGACCCATTTGAGATTGAAGATTTACTGGATAACCAAATTGATGGACTGATCAACGCAGGTATAAAAACAACCAAACTTACTACTATTGTAGATATGACTAGCAGTATTCCCGAGGTCATTAGACAAGGCGCAGCCAATGTAGATTCATTATTACTCTAAACAATTAATAATATAATTGGTCAAATTTAAGACAAAAAAAAGCTCCAATTCAATTGGAGCTTTTTTTTGAAATATGTCTTAAGTGCAAAATTAGTCGCGATCAACTAATTCAACATAAGCCATTGGCGCATTGTCACCATCACGGTAACCGCATTTTACGATACGCAAGTAACCACCTGGACGCGTCTGGTAACGAGGACCTAACGTGCCAAATAATTTGCCTACCATAGCTTTGCTACGCATACGGCTGAATGCTAAACGACGATTCGCAACGCTGTCTTCTTTAGCCATAGTGATCAATGGCTCAGCAACGCGACGTAGTTCTTTAGCTTTTGGTAAAGTTGTT
Source organism: Psychrobacter sp. AOP7-B1-25 (assembly GCF_052376195.1). Lineage (NCBI taxonomy): Bacteria > Pseudomonadati > Pseudomonadota > Gammaproteobacteria > Moraxellales > Moraxellaceae > Psychrobacter > Psychrobacter sp. AOP7-B1-25. The sequence continues at coordinate 52,866 of NZ_JBQSVK010000014.1, read as the reverse complement.
TTGATCAGTTCATGCTCAAATAATGAGTTGGTCATGTTCTGAAACATTGCCTTACGATGACTGCCGGTACGACCCAGCTTGACTCCACTCTTACGATGGCGCATAGTCAAAAATCCTTAAAGTTTAACGGCTACGATAAGAAAAGCGATCATCAACACGTAAATCAGCTGGTGGCCAGTTATCTAGGCGCATACCGAGCTCTAAATCTTTAGACGCTAATACGTCCTTGATTTCTGTCAATGATTTCTTACCAAGATTTGGGGTTTTTAGAAGTTCAGTCTCTGAACGCTGTACCAAATCACCGATATAGTAAATGTTTTCAGCTTTCAAGCAGTTGGCTGAGCGAACCGTTAGTTCAAGATCGTCCACAGGGCGTAATAGCACCGGATCAACCTCTTCTTTCTCTTTCACAGGCTCAGGCGCTTCTTCAGCTTCTAGGTCAACAAAGATAGAAATCTGTTGTTGTAAAATAGTGGCTGCTTTACGAATTGCTTCTTCTGGATCTATAGTGCCATTAGTTTCAAGCTCAATGATAAGACGATCAAGATCAGTACGCTGCTCTACACGAGCGTTCTCAACCTGATAAGCAACACGAAGCACAGGACTAAAACTTGCATCAAGTTTTAAACGTCCAATTGCTTTAGTATCACCATCTTCACGGCGCTGGTTTGCTGGCTCATATCCACGACCCATCACTACACGCAAACGCATCTTAAGATGACCACGATCGCTCAATGTACCCAAGACCAATTCTGGATTGATGATGTCAACATTGTGCGGCAACGCGATGTCTGCAGCAGTAATAGTGCCTGGACCTTGTTTATCCAAGGTCAAAAATACTTCATTTTGGTCATGAAGCGTAATTGCTAAGCCTTTTAGGTTCAAAAGCAAATCAAGTACGTCTTCTTGCAGACCTTCAAGCGTTGAGTATTCATGGTCAACACCATCAATCTCAGCTTCAATGACTGCAGCACCAGGTAATGAAGATAACAAGATGCGACGCAGAGCATTACCTAGGGTATGCCCAAAGCCGCGTTCTAACGGTTCGAGCGTGACTTTCGCAATCGTTTCGTTAACCGTATCCACATTAATGGCATTCGGCGTTAGAAACTCAGTTGCATTTAGCATCATGATGTCACCTCGATTTATTAAACTGGTTTAATTAACGTTAATTGCTCAATGCTATATTCATAACATTGAGCGTTACGTCATTACTTAGAGTATAGCTCAACGATCAAGCTTTCATTGATTTCAGCAGGTAGATCAATACGATCAGGCGCATGTTTAAACGTGCCTTGTAATTTGCTGTGGTCAACATCAAGCCATTCTGGAATACCACGTTGTGTCGCTAATTCGATAGCGTTTTTAATACGTAGCTGTTCGCGAGATTTCTCTTGGATAGCGATGACATCACCATCTTGAAGCTGAATTGAAGGAATGTTCACGCGAACAAACTCATCACGACCAGCTTTTTTTACCATAATAGTACGATGACTAACTAGCTGACGTGCTTCTGCGCGAGTTGAGCCAAAGCCCATGCGATATACAACGTTATCTAGACGGCTCTCAAGCATTGCTAGTAGGTTTTCACCAGTAGCACCACGCTTACGAGCAGCTTCTTTATAGTAGTTAGCGAATTGACGCTCTAGTACACCATAAATACGCTTAACTTTTTGCTTTTCACGCAACTGTAGAGCGTATTCTGAGGTCTTGTTACGGCTTACGCCATGCTGACCTGGTGGACGACCAGCTTTTTTCGTTTTTACGTCATACGGTTTAACGCCAGACTTAAGGCCTAAATCCGTACCTTCACGACGTGATAATTTCAGTTTTGGTCCAATATAGCGGGCCATTGTTATGTCTCCTATAAGCTTTTAATATAAAAAGCTTCGTCTTTAATATTAGACGCGGCGCTTTTTCGGCGCACGGCAACCATTGTGTGGGATTGGGGTTACATCAGAGATGCTGTTAACTTTATAACCCAATGCACCTAGTGCTCTTACCGCAGACTCACGACCCGGTCCTGGTCCTTTGACCAAAACATCGATATTCTTAACACCATATTCTTGGGCCGCTTTACCAGCGACTTCAGCTGCAACCTGAGCTGCAAATGGTGTAGATTTACGTGAACCACGGAAGCCTTGTCCACCTGAAGTGGCCCAAGCCAATGCATTACCTTGACGATCGGTAATCGTAACAATGGTGTTATTAAAAGACGCATGGATATGGGCAATGCCCTCCGATACTGAACGACGAGTCACCTTTTTGCGACTACGAGTGTCTTTTGCCATCTTTTAGCTTCCTAAGTTAATTATCTTTTGAGAGGGCGTGTCGGACCCTTACGAGTACGAGCGTTGTTCTTGGTGTTCTGACCTCTAACTGGTAGGTTACGACGATGACGGATGCCACGGTAACAACCAAGATCAACTAAACGCTTGATGTTCATTGAAACTTCACGACGAAGATCACCTTCAGTCATATAGTTTGCAACTTGTGCACGGATAGCATCTAACTGTGTATCATCTAACTGACTAACTTTAGTAGTAGGGGCAATATCAACTGCTTCTAAGATTTTCTGAGCAGTAGTACGACCTACACCAAAGATGTAAGTTAGTGAAATAACAGCATGCTTATTATCCGGAATGTTTACGCCGGCAATACGAGCCATTGATTTCTCTCCATTAAAGAAAAATAAGCGTTATCTAGCGATAAGGCTTTACTCTTCAGATTTGTTGCTGTTAATACTAGAGCTTTTATAACCAGTCTCGATGTTGTGACTATAAGTCTGCTCATCGATTCTATTATAAAAGATTTTGTATAAACACGGCAAGTGGCGGATGATATCGCATCCGCCGTTATTTTTCAAGTATTAATTTAATTAGCAATGAAACCTAATGGTTTTCTAATACTAAATATTAACCTTGACGTTGCTTGTGGCGAGGTTCTGCTGTACAAATAATATGTACACGGCCTTTACGGCGCACAACTTTACAGCTACCACAAATCTTTTTAACTGATGCTTGAACTTTCATAGCATGCTCCTTGAAATATCGTACCGCTCATTTAAGGTTGAGTGGGCGATTGAATTAACGTCTGATCATGATATTGATGGGTCATCAAATGCGCTTGAATCTGCGAGATGAAATCCATTACCACAACCACCATAATCAGTAAAGACGTACCACCGAGTTGAAACGGCACACCGAACGATGACTGGACGACCATTGGCATTAAACAAATAACCGTCATATACATCGCGCCAATAAAGGTCAGTCGGTTTAATACATGATCGAGGTAACGCTGAGTTTGTTGTCCTGGGCGAATACCTGGGATATACGCACCACTACGTTTAAGGTTTTCTGCTACTTCACGCGGGCTAAATACCAATGCCGTATAAAAATAACAGAAGAAGATAATCATTGCGCCAAACAGTACCAAATATAGCGGTTGCCCCGGAGACAATACCAATGCCATATTTTGAAGTATTTTTTGTACTAAAGTAGGATCGGTCGATTGACCAACCCACTGCCCTAAACTTGCGGGAAACAACAATAGAGAGCTTGCAAAAATAGCTGGGATGACCCCTGCCATATTTAGCTTAAGCGGCAAATGTGACTGCTGCTGAGCATAAATTTTGCGACCTTGTTGCTGTTTTTGCGCGTAGTTAACAGGAACACGGCGCTGGGCACGTTCAATATAAACGATACCTGCAGTAACCGCGATACCTAGCAGTACAAAAATAAATAGCACAATCAAGTTCATCTGACCTTGATTGACCTGTTCGATAGATTGCGAAATCATACCTGGCGTACCAGCCACAATACTCGCAAAAATGAGCATTGAAATACCATTACCTACGCCACGTTCTGTAATCTGCTCACCGAGCCACATTAAGAACATTGCGCCTGCTACCAAAGAAGTAACAGCTGGAATATAAAAAGTAAGACCAGTAGATAAAGTAAGATTTTGACTGATTAAGCCGGCACACATTCCTAATGACTGTACTAGTGCTAAAGCAAGCGTTCCCTGGCGGGTATACTTGTTTAGCTTGCGTCGTCCCGCTTCACCTTCTTTTTTGAGGGCTTCAAGCGATGGCACTACTGCAGACATCATCTGTACGATAATTGATGCTGAGATATATGGCATAATGCCAAGTGCCATGATAGACATACGCTCTAGTGCACCACCTGAGAACATATTAAACATGCTCAAAATGGTATTTTCGTTGCGCGAAAACAGATCAGCCAAATTAACTGGGTTAATACCCGGAACTGGAATATGTGACCCTAAACGATAAACAATCAATGCGCCGATTAAGAATAATAAACGCGTCCACAGCTCATCATACTTACGTATAAATGCGAATGGATTAAGCGGTATACCAGCCGATGACATTGATTGTTTTGACACGTTACTACTCCTCGATGCTACCACCAGCAGCTTCGATAGCTTGCTTAGCACCTTTAGTCACTTTAATACCTTTAAAAGTATAAGCTTTAGTAACTTCGCCTGATAGCATTACACGAGCACGTGTCATATCGTGACGAATAAGGTTAGCAGCTTTAAGTGTTTCAAGGCTAACTACATCACCTTCAACTTTATTCAGTTCAGAAAGACGTACTTCTGCAGTCTTCATAGCCAGTTTACTGGTAAAACCAAATTTTGGTAGACGACGATATAAAGGCATTTGACCACCTTCAAATCCTGAGCGTACGCTAGAACCTGAACGAGATTTCTGACCTTTTACACCACGACCACCAGTCTTACCAAGACCTGAACCGATACCACGACCACGACGTTGGGCAGTTTTTTTCGCGCCAACACCTGGTGATAATTCATTTAATCTAAGACCCATTACGCTTCCTCCACTTTTACCATGTAGTTAACGCGATTTACCATACCACGAGTCGAAGGAGTATCTTCTACTACTACAGTATGATTAATACGGCGTAAACCCAATCCTTTCAAGCTCGCTTTGTGGCTCTTTAGGCGATGGGCACCCGATTTAAATTGAGTGACTTTCATTTTTTTCATCGTAACTCACCTAGTCTAAGTTAACCCAAGATTTCGTCTACAGATTTACCACGTTTAGCTGCCATCTTTTCTGGAGTTGACATATCACGTAAACCGTTAAACGTTGCACGAACAACGTTAGCAGTATTGGTAGAACCATAACATTTAGTCAAAACATCTTTGACACCAGCAACTTCCAATACAGCACGCATTGCGCCACCAGCGATAACGCCAGTACCTTCAGATGCAGGTTGCATGTAGACTTTACTAGCACCATGACGTGCTTTGATCGGATGATGCAAAGTTGCATCATTTAGCTCAACAGTAATCATATTACGTTTGGCAGCTTCTAGTGCTTTCTGGATAGCAGCTGGCACTTCACGTGCTTTACCGCGACCAAAACCTACACGACCGTTGCCATCACCCACTACAGTCAATGCAGTGAAAGAGAAAATACGACCACCTTTAACAACTTTCGCTACGCGATCAACGGTAACTAAGCGTTCTACTAGACCGTCAGTCTGTTCATGTTTATCATTTTTATCATTTCTAGCCATGATTAAAACTCCAATCCGTTTTCGCGAGCAGCTTCTGCTAAAGCTTTAACTCGACCATGATATTTAAAACCACTACGGTCAAAGGCAACTTTAGTAATGCCAGCTGCTTTTGCGCGTTCTGCGATCATTTGGCCTACAGACGTTGCTGAATCAGCATTACCAGTCGCGCCTGAACGCAAGCTGCTGTCTAAGGTAGATGCCTGAGCAATCACTTCACCACCATTTGGAGAGATAATCTGGGCATAAATATGTTTTGACGTGCGGTTAACCGTTAAGCGATGAACGCCTAAGAAACGGATATGTGCGCGTGTTTTCTTAGCTCGACGCAGACGAGCTGCTTTTTTATCAAACATTTCAACTCACCTTATTTTTTCTTAGCTTCTTTGCGAATCACATGCTCGTCACTATAACGAATACCTTTACCTTTATATGGCTCAGGTGGGCGGAAACCACGGATGTTAGCCGCTGCTTGACCAAGCTGCTGTTTATTGTTTGATTTTAAAACAATTTCAGTTTGCGTTGGGGTTTCAGCTGATACACCTTCAGGTAACGTATATTCTACTGGATGAGAGTAACCAACATTCAAGGTCACTTTGCTACCAGTAACTTGCGCGCGATAACCAACACCAATCAATTGAAGACGTTTTTCAAAGCCTTCGTTTACGCCAGTAACATAGTTGTTAACAAGAGCGCGCATGGTGCCAGTGTGCATCATAGCTTCTTTTGAATCGACTGTAGGTGAGAAAATGATAGCATCATCTTCCTGTTTCAGCTCGACCAATTCATGCAGGCGTAAAGACATAGTACCATTCTTGCCTTTAACTTCGACCTGCCGATCGTTCAAAGTAACGCTTACGCCGTTTGGCAGCGTCACTGGGGCTTTAGCCACACGAGACATAGGAATATTCCTTAAAAAATTTAACTTCTTTATATTAGCGAAAAAACTAACAGGCTAAAAAGCCTGCTAGTTTAGCATAGTTGTTCTCATTAAGCATCATTCAATTTTATTAACATCAAATACTTAGATCCTAAAGCTATACTGATTAATCATAAATTGGTATAACTTTAGGGAGAAACAAATAGACTTTATCGTCATATTACCTGAAGCAATAAATGCAAATTAGGCAACAAATGCAACGATTTCACCACCGATACCAGCAGCGCGTGCAGCACGATCGCTCATGATACCTTGGCTAGTAGATACGATAGCAACACCCATACCTTGCTTAACAGTAGGGATAGCGTCTTTACCGCGGAACTGGCGTAAACCAGGACGGCTATAACGTTGGATAGTTTCGATGACAGCACGGCCTTCGAAATATTTCAATTCAATAGTAAGGGTTGCTTTGTTGTTTTCTTCTTCAGCAACAACAGCGCTAGCCACATAACCTTCGCTAACTAGCAAATCAGCAATTGATTTACGTAATTTAGAGCTCGGCATTGCTACCGATACTTTGTTAGCCATTTGTGCGTTACGAATACGGGTTAGCATATCCCCAACGGTATCTTGCATACTCATATAGTTACTCCTTACCAGCTTGCTTTACGAACACCAGGCACATCGCCTTGCATGACACGCTCACGCAGCATATTGCGTGATAAGCCAAACTTGCGGAAGTAACCATGAGGACGACCGGTGATAGCACAACGATTACGCAGACGTACTGGTGATGAATTACGTGGAAGAGCTTGTAGCTCTAACATCGCTTCCATACGAGCTTCGTCACTTGCAGTCATATCACTGATAGTTTCTTTTAGCTTGATACGCTTTTCAGCATATTTAGCAACCATTTTTTCGCGCTTTAATTCGCGGTTAATCATGCTCTTCTTTGCCATAACGTCTTTACCTTATTTAAATGGGAAGCCGAATGCTTTAAGCAACGCACGACCTTCTTCATCAGATTGAGCTGACGTGGTGATTGTCACATCCATACCACGGATACGGTCAATCTTGTCAAAATCTACTTCTGGGAATACGATTTGTTCTTTAATACCCAATGAGTAGTTACCACGTCCGTCAAAGGCTTTAGGTGAAAAACCGCGGAAATCACGAATACGAGGAATTGCAATGGCAACGAGACGATCTAAAAATTCGTACATTTGCTCACCGCGTAGCGTTACTTTACAGCCAATTGGCCATTCTTCACGAATTTTGAAGCCAGCAACAGATTTACGCGCTTTTGTGACTACAGGTTTCTGACCAGCAATTGCAGTCATATCAGCTACAGCACCTTCAAGCAATTTCTTGTCCTGAGACGCGCCGCCTACACCCATATTAAGTGTGATTTTAGTGATTTTAGGCACTTGCATCACGTTGTTCAAACCAAGCTCTTCTTTGATTTGCTGTTTCAATTTATCGTTATATAAAGATTTTAATCTTGCCATTACCATTACACCCTTAGTGTCTTACGCAGTCGCCACTACTTCACCGTTTGAACGATAGACGCGTTGTTTCTTGCCGTCTTCGTCAAACTGATAAGTAATACGGTCTGCTTTTTGGGTTTGCGCATTTAAGATTGCGACATTTGAGATATGCAGAAAAGCTTCTTGCTTAACGATGCCACCTTCAACGCCAGTAGCCTGATTTGGCTTCTGATGTTTAGTAACAATATTAACGCCTTCAACTTTAATACGATCGTTTTTTACAGCTTGTACAGTACCTTGTTTGCCTTTGTCTTTCCCAGCAATCACGATAACTGTATCGCCTTTACGTAATTTTGACATGGATTACCTCACAATACTTCTGGTGCTAGTGATACAATTTTCATAAACTGATCACCACGTAGTTCACGAGTTACCGGTCCAAAAATACGAGTTGCAATCGGCGCTTTGTTTTGGTTCAACAATACCGCAGCATTGTCATCAAAACGTAACACAGAACCATCAGGACGACGAACGCCTTTCTTGGTACGTACAACTACTGCATTCATCACGTCGCCTTTTTTAACACGACCACGAGGAATGGCTTCTTTAACCGTTACTTTAATAATGTCGCCAACTGATGCATAACGACGATGAGAACCACCCAGTACTTTAATGCACTGAACTCGCCTTGCACCGCTATTGTCTGCAACTTCCAGCATTGACTCAACCTGAATCATAGCGTTACTCCACACGTATGAGCAATAAAAACCAGTTGCTGCCGCTAGCACAGTATGAGTAGACGGCATTTTGATATAAATAACCGCCACTTACTCTTAATGTGAGTGATATACGCTCGGCGCAATCAGCATCCCTAAAAAGGCGGCTATTTTAACAGCTTCTGGCTTTTAATGCAATTTACTTAGATTTTTTCTACTTTTTCAACCACATCGACTAAAGTCCAAGACTTAGTTTTTGAGATTGGACGCGTTTCTTTGATGCGGACAAGGTCGCCTTGTTGGCAAACATTATTCTCATCATGTGCTTTGATTTTCGTAGAACGACGAAGCTGTTTGCCATACAAAGGATGACGAACCAGACGCTCAATCAAAACTGTGATGGACTTGTCCATCTTGTCGCTGACAACTCGTCCTGTCAATACGCTAGCATTGGTAGCTGTTTGATTGTTATCGCTCATGAGTCGCCTCGTTGTTTCTCGTTAATCAAAGTCTGAAGCTGGGCAATCGTGCGACGATTGGCTCTAACTTCATGGGTATTACCCAACTGACCAGTTGCTTTAGCCATACGAATACGGAAAGCATCAAGTTGCTTTTCATCAAGTAACTGGGTCAGTTCTTCTAATGATTTATCACGTAATTCACTGATCTTCATTACATTATCGTCCGCTTAACAATGGTAGTTTTAAAGGGCAATTTTGCTGCAGCGAGCGTTAAAGCATCACGAGCAAGCTCTTCAGATACCCCTTCAATTTCATATAGCACTTTACCAGGTTTGATTTCGCATACCCAATATTCAACAGGACCTTTACCTTTACCCATACGTACTTCTAATGGTTTGTTGGTAATTGGCTTGTCTGGGAATACACGAATCCAAATCTTACCGCCACGCTTAATTTTACGAGTGATGGTACGACGTGCTGCTTCGATTTGACGAGCTGTCATACGACCACGCGTCAAAGATTTTAGACCAATTTGTCCGAATGCAACGGTGCTTCCACGATGAGCTAGCCCAGTGTTACGACCTTTGTGCATTTTACGAAACTTGGTACGTTTTGGCTGTAACATAGTTTAACCTCTGTCTGAGTTTCGACGGTTTCCACGACCACGGCGTTTTGGCGCACGAGTCTGCTCTTCTTTGACGGGATTATATACGCTGTTCATACCGTCAAGGATTTCGCCACGGAAAATCCAAACTTTAACACCGATGGTGCCGTAAGTTGTCTCTGCACGAATTGACGAATAGTCAATATCAGCACGGAGTGTATGCAATGGCACACGACCTTCACGGTACCATTCGCTACGAGCAATCTCAGCACCGCCTAGACGGCCAGACAGCTCAACCTTGATACCTTTAGCGCCAGAACGCATGCTGTTCTGTACAGCGCGTTTCATCGCACGACGGAACATAACACGACGCTCAAGCTGGCTACCAATACCGTCTGCTACCAAACGTGCATCAAGATCAGGTGACGTGATTTCTTCAATGTTGACCTGAGCAGGTACGCCCATAATTTTAGTCAATTCTTTTTGAAGTCTTTCGATATCTTCGCCTTTCTTACCGATAACAATACCAGGGCGCGCAGTAGCGATGGTAATTTTAGCAGCGCCAGTAGGACGCTCGATCATGATGTTGCTGATCATAGCGTTATCTAGCTTTTTGCGTAGATATTCACGAACTTGAATGTCGTTGATTAGGTATTCTGAGTATTGTTTAGGGTTAGCATACCAGTTTGCGTTATGCTTTTTTACAACACCAAGACGAATTCCGATTGGATGTACTTTTTGACCCATAACTTATTCTCCTACCTTTATAGTGATGTGACAAGTACGCTTGCTGATACGATCAGCACGGCCTTTGGCACGTGGTAGGATACGTTTTAGCGTGATGCCTTCATCAACATAGATAGTAGCGACTTTTAGGTCGTCAATATCTAAGCCGTGATTATGTTCGGCATTAGCGATGGCTGAGTTAAGACATTTCTTAACAAACACAGCGCCTTTTTTATTGCTATACGTTAGGATATCCAAAGCACGCTCAATAGATTTGCCACGAACTTCATCAGCAACGAGTCTAACTTTTTGTGCCGATATGGCGGCACCGCGTAATTTTGCAGTTACTTCCATGGTAAGCACCTTATCTCTTAGCTTTTTTGTCAATGCCGTGACCACGATACGTACGAGTCGGGGCAAATTCACCTAGTTTATGACCAACCATCTGCTCGCTCACGATAACCGGTACATGAGTACGGCCGTTGTGAACAGATAAAGTTAGGCCAACCATTTGTGGCAGAATCATCGAGCGGCGCGACCAAGTCTTAATTGGCTTGCGTGAGTTGGTGTCTAATGCATTCTCAACTTTAGCAAATAAGTGCGCGTCTATGAATGGACCTTTTTTCAATGAACGAGGCATGAAATTCTTCCTTTATTTCTTCTTGGCGCGACGGCGGATGATCATATTGTCAGTACGCTTATTACTACGCGTTTTAAGTCCTTTAGACTTCTGACCCCAAGGGCTGGTTGGATGGCGACCTTTGTTACGACCTTCACCACCACCGTGTGGGTGATCAACCGGGTTCATAGCGACACCACGAACAGAAGGACGAACACCACGCCAACGTGAAGCACCGGCTTTACCAAGTGATTTCAAGTTGTTTTCAGTGTTAGAAACTTCACCGATAACAGCACGGCAATTTACGTGTACACGGCGAGTTTCGCCAGAACGCATACGTAAAATAGCATATACACCGTCACGACCTAGTAACTGAACGCTAGCACCCGCAGAACGAGCCATCTGTGCACCTTTACCGATTTTAAGCTCGATATTGTGAATCACAGTACCCAATGGGATGTTTTTTAGCGGTAAGCAGTTACCTGGACGAATTGGAGAAGTCTCGCCTGACATTACTGTATCGCCAACTACTTGTTTCTTAGCAGCAATAATATAACGACGTTCGCCATCAGCATACTTAAGTAGAGCAATATGAGCAGTACGGTTAGGATCGTATTCAATACGCTCTACCGTTGCTGGGATATTGTCTTTAGTACGTTTGAAATCGATAACGCGATAATGTTGCTTATGACCACCGCCAATGTGACGAGTAGTAATGCGGCCATTATTATTACGACCACCTGACTTGCTTTTTGATTCTAGAAGCGCTGCATACGGACGACCTTTATAAAGGTGTGGATGCACTACTTTTTCAACAAAACGACGGCCTGGTGATGTTGGCTTTGCTCTTACGATAGGCATGAGTGTAATCCTTATTCGTTATTCGCTGTTTCACTAGTAGAATCAGTAGTATTCGCTACGTCTTCACCAGCATCAGCCATTTGTACATCTTGACCAGCTTTTAAGGTAACATAGGCTTTTTTGTAGTCGTTACGACGGCCGATGCTTTTACCAAAACGCTTTGTCTTACCTTTAACATTCAAAGTGTTTACTTTAGTAACTTCAACACCTTCAAACATCAACTCAACTGCTTTTTTGACTTCAAGCTTAGTAGCATTAGAATCAATTTTAAATACCTGCACACCAAGTGAGTCGCCAAGCATTTGAGATTTTTCTGAGAATACAGGCCCTCTTAAGACCTGATAAAGTCTTGCGTTATTCATGCTAGTGCTTCCTCAAATTGTTTCGCAGCTTCAACTGACATGATCACTTTATCAAATGCGATCAAGCTCACTGGGTCCACTTCGTTTGTACCAAGTACATTGACATGTGGAATGTTGCGAGCAGCTAAGTATAAGTTTTCTTCAACTTCTTTAGTAACGATAAGCGCACGAGGTGCATTCAAATCATTCAACTTAGCAATCAGTTCTTTGGTTTTCGGCCCAGAAACGCTCAACTCTTCTACCAAAATCAAACGCTCTTGACGAATCAATTCTGCTAGGATGCACTGCATCGCACCGCGATACATTTTACGGTTTACTTTCTGTGACCAATCTTGTGGTTTTGCAGCGAATGCGCGACCACCTGAACGCCAGATTGGGCTACGAATAGAACCCGCACGAGCGCGACCAGTACCTTTTTGGCGCCATGGCTTAATACCACCGCCAGAAACTTCGGCACGTGTTTTTTGTGCGCGTGTACCTTGGCGAGCACCAGCTAAATAAGCGGTGACGACTTGATGCACTAGTGCTTCGTTGAATTCACGACCAAATGCCGTATCAGAAAGCTCAACCGCCGCACCTGTAACTGTTTTTAAATCCACGTTAATCCCCTTGCTTAGGCTTTGACTGACGGACGTACGATAACATCGCCACCGGTGGCACCTGGGATAGCACCCTTGATGACAAGTAACCCTTTTTCGGCATCAACCGAAATCACTTCTAGGCCTTGAACGGTAACACGTTTGTTACCCATCTGACCCGCCATCTTTTTGCCCTTGAATACTTTACCTGGTGACTGGTTTTGACCAGTTGAACCATGCGCACGATGAGACACTGAGTTACCATGAGTAGCATCTTGCATACTAAAGTTGTGACGCTTAACAGGACCCTGGAAACCTTTACCTTTACTGTTTCCTGTCACATCAACAATCTGACCTTGTTCGAACAAGTCAGCTAGAATCTCGCCACCAATCTCACGACCTTCAAGATCGCTTTCGTTAGCACGGAATTCCCAAACACCACGGCCAGCTTTAACGCCAGCTTTAGCGAAGTGACCCTTTTGTGCAGCTGTTACACGGCTGTCACGACGAGTACCTGTGGTAATTTGGATGGCTTGATAACCATCTACATCAGTATTTTTTACTTGAGTAATGCGGTTTGCATCGACCTCAACAACTGTTACAGGGATAGATGCGCCTGTTTCAGTGAAGACACGGGTCATGCCGCACTTTTTACCGACTAAACCGATCGCCATTTTAGACCTCTTTATATCTTATATTAATGGGTTGGGTGTTTAATGTGCATTAACCCAAAGCAATTTGAACGTCAACACCCGCCGCTAAATCTAATTTCATTAGCGCATCCACAGTTTTGTCAGTTGGCTGAACGATATCAACCATACGCTTATGAGTACGGATTTCGTACTGGTCACGAGCGTCTTTGTTAACGTGTGGTGAGGTTAGAACGTTGAAGCGCTCAATGCGAGTCGGCAACGGTACAGGACCACAAACTTGCGCACCGGTGCGCTTTGCAGTATCAACAATCTCTTGTGCAGATTGATCAATCAGACGATGATCAAAAGACTTAAGACGGATACGGATTCTCTGGTTAGCCATGCCAGCAAGCTCCTAATATGTGCTTTCGCCATTCTTGCGTCGCAAGACTATGATCAAAAGCAGTTTGGTTAAATATTCACTTAAAGCGGCCTTCTGTTCTTAACCAGAATGAGTTCTTTATCCGAACTTATAGCGTGCCAAAAGCAAAATAGTTTAAAGCCCCGCCGACCCTCCTATATATTGGAAAGCAGCAAAGGCATAATGAAATAGTGCTAGAAACGATGCTCTAGCTGTCATAGCGCCAGCCTTTCTAGTCAGCTGCGCATATATAATTCAGTGGGGTATATTATACATAGTATTTTAGGTATTGCAAGAGCAATCTCCAGTGTGATTAAAGACACTCACTTTTAGATTGACCTCCAATCACATTAACGCTTTTATCGAAAATTATTATTTATTTTAAATAAAATCAATCTAAAACAATATCATACTGTTCTTGGGTATATAGGTTCTCTACATCAAAAGTAATCACTCTACCTAGCAGATACTCTAGATCGGCTACCGTATCTGACTCTGAAGTAAGTAGTAAATCAATGACTGCCGCATGAGCCACTACCGTGAACTTTTTGGGTGAATTATAAGTGCGAGCACAACGCATGATTTCTCGGAAAATCTCAAAACAAACTGTCTCCGCCGTTTTGACGAACCCGCGACCTTGACAAGTTGAGCACGGTTCACAAAGCTGCTGACCTAAAGACTCACGCGTGCGCTTACGTGTCATCTCTACTAATCCAAGTTCGCTAACTTGCGTAATCTTAGTTTTTGCGTAGTCTTGGGTCAACTGTGCTTGCAAGCTCTCTAATACGTCGTCTTTATGCTGTTGTTCTAGCATATCGATAAAGTCTAAAATAATAATGCCGCCTAGATTGCGTAGGCGCAGCTGACGGGCAATAGCATGTGTGGCTTCTAGGTTGGTTTTATAGACCGTATCCTCTAATGAGCGACCACCTACAAAAGACCCTGTATTAACATCAATCGTAGTCATTGCTTCTGTCTGGTCAATGATCAGATAACCACCAGATTTTAGATCGACACGGCGCTTTAGTGCATCACGTAAGTCGTCCTCGACACGGTGTACATCAAACAACGATTGCTCTGCGGTATAATGCACGATTCGATCATAGACAAAAGGAACAAACTCTTTGGCAAAATATTTTACTTGTTCATAGGTTTGCGTATTATCAATAATGACCTTTTCGGTATCAGCGTGAACCAAATCACGTATAGAGCGTAATGGTAGCGACAGCTCTTGGTAGATCAGCTCCGAGCTCTGATGATGATTAATCTCTTGGCGACGAGCACAGATAGTACGCCACAGCTGCAAGAGATAATAGATGTCCTCTTCTAACTTATTGACAGGGACGCGCTCTGCGGCAGTACGGGCAATAAGACCACCCTTTAAGTTAACAGTTTGCATCAGGCTACTAAGTTCTGTCTTTAATCGGGTACGCTCTTCATCACCGTCGATCCGCTGTGAGATACCAATATGATCACTCGATGGTAAATATACTAGATAACGTGATGGCAAGGAAATATTAGTCGTCAGACGAGCCCCTTTGCTACCCAACTGGTCTTTGGTTACTTGTACCAGAATGCGCTGGCTTTCATGCAGACGATGCTGAATCAATGTTTTGGACGCTGGTACTATCTCTGTACTTTGCGCACTAACAATAGGCGGTGTCACAGCCAAGCTGTCAGCAGCGGCGTTGGTAGTCGCGTCGTCCTCATTGATCTCGTGCTTGGTAATTTTAGCCGCTTTGTTTTTTTCTACAATTGGGCGTGGTTCACGCTGCATATCATTGACATGTAGAAATGCGGTCCGCGATTGGCCAATATCTACAAAGGCTGCCTGCATACCAGGCAAAACACGTACGACCGTCCCCAGATAGATATTGCCGACCAACCCCAATTTATGATGTCGTTCAATATAAATCTCGCCCAAAATACCATTGTCTAAAACCGCAACACGCGACTCCATTGGACTAATATTAATCAGCAGCTCTTCGGACATAGTTTTTTCTCTTATCTCTCAGCTTTTTTATCAGACGGTCATCGCCTATTAGATTGACAGTGTAACAAATGCGACTTGCTCTTGCCCATTACCCTACCGTGTCATTATGTGCACATCCCAATATTACGAGTTGACAGTGTCGACACTACTTTTTGTCATCTTTTTGATTAGTGCCAATGTTTGCGCTAATGGCAGACCAACAACACTGGTATAACTGCCATTGATGCGACTGACCCAAGCTGCACCCAACCCTTGGATGCCATACCCTCCTGCTTTATCAGTTGGCTCACCACTATCCCAATAGTCGCTCATCATCTGTGTCGTCAGTGGTATAAAAGTCACTTCCGTACGCTCAGTAATTCGCTGTTGGTTGATAATTTGGAAAGGCGTTATAGTTTTTGATGTACTTGGTTCTGCTATAGGTGATAGCTGTACTTGCGTCGCTTGAACTGCCGTCCATACTTCATGGACATTATCAGACATGTGCTGCCACATGCTATATGCATGCTCGCGATCGACGGGCTTTACCAATACTGTTTTACCATCTGACAGCACGCCAATGGTATCAGAAGTCAAAATAATAAACGGTGACGTCAGACTATCGTGATCCGCTTGAGACGTCTCACTTAGTTTCTGTATTGCAGCATCAGCTTTGGTTGCTACCATGCGTTCAATATATTCTGCTGGAGACTCGTTATCCAATGGCGTTTCATCGATATCTACACTTAAGATAGTAAAGTCTAACTGTGCTCTTTCCAGTAACTCACGACGACGCGGAGAGCCCGACGCTAAAATGATATCCATCGTTATTCTCTTCAATTATAAATTTAAGATGTGTCATACAGTATGACTATCAGACAAGCCGTTAATCTGAACAGCAGCTATAATGATTGATCATTAACGCGAAAACTTGCGCAAAGCAAACAGCACGAGCGGCCAGCTAAGAATACTCATTAATAGTGACAAAGAGGACTGCGCGACAAAGACGCCTTGAATAAACATCTGTAGTATCCATAGCGTCAACTGGAAGACAATCAACCCCAGACTGGCAATCAACCATGCGCTAATCGTGTTCAACCGCCTCACATAGATACTGGTAATTTTGATAACCAATGCGACAACCACAGCGGCAAAAGCTTGCTGTCCTAAATGTGTATCCATCAGTAAGTCAGCAATCAGACCAACTGTAAATGCAGTAAAAATACCAACATAACGTGGTTGAAATAACAACCAATAAATCAACACCATGATCATTACCATAGGACGCAGTGTTGCCATGCTAGGACTTAATGGATAGACATTGAGTGATGAGGCCACAATAAAACTCAGAACAATCACAACTATCAATAGTACCGTTGAGTTCTCAGAGTCAGGATACGACATGGGTACTTACCTTAGCGAGTGTTTGATGATTGCTATTATAGTATTGATTGGATATTGGCAAGGTGGATACTATAAGTGGGAAGCACTATAAATGGAAGCTGTTGAAGTATCGATAAGCCATTTATTTGATAATGAGAGTTGAGACTAGTGCCACCATTAGCTATGGAAAAATAGACGTATTATTCTCATTCAATACTTTGTCTTGAAGTATCAAAACATAGGCATTATCAATAAAATTAGCCGCTGGAGTGACTTCGATCGTTCTAAAGTTATCGGTTTGCTCGTCTTTGACATGTGCAATGCGACCTACTCGATAGCCTGCCGGAATACGACCGCCCAACCCCGACGACACCAGCTCATCACCTACTCGTACATCTGATGTTTTGAAAACATAATCGAGACTTAGTGAGGACGGAATACCTTGACCTGTGACGATGGCACGCTGACCTGTACGTTTGACCGTAACAGCAACTGATTGCTGCTCATCTGTAATTAATAACAGGCGGCTAGTATTAGGATAGACATTAATAATCTGTCCCAATACACCATCTTCATCGATAACCGTTTGTCCAACTTGCACACCGTCTTGTTCACCTTTATTAAGCACCACAATCTGCCTGAGCAAATTGGTATCTGTACCGATAACTTGCGCCAAATTAAGATCAAATTGCTCAGGCTTAGTGGTAGATAAGATGCCTTGCAAGCGTGCATTCTGTGCCAAGATATAGTCTTGCTGTTGTAGCTTGGCCTGCGCGTGTATCAGTTGTGAGTTCAGTTGCATGTTTTCGCGACGCAGTGCTTCCTTTGATTGCAGACTACCACCAGCCCAATGCTTGGCATAGCTTGGCAATAGAGACAACTCATAGATAGGCTGCATGGCGGCATGACTGGTGCTACGTACTGGTTCAAACCATTCGGAGTTTTTGCTATCGAACCACATCAAAACTAAGGCTACTATCAACACAATAGCAGTCTTACGAAGTGATAACGGCTGGCGAGCAAAAATACTTGGAATCATAAGTCGTCTGATTTGAGAGGTCTAAAAGGAACAATAGCACTTATTTGCAGGATCAGTGTTTATCGATGATATTGGGTTCTAGCACAATTGAATGCAATTAAAGGTAGCACAATCGGCTACCTTTAATTTTATATATTTACAGCTCTATCAGTCACATAAATCATTATTATCATCTATTACCAATAGAATATGGCAGTTAGGGATAAAGATGATTTAGACAAAAATCATGTTCAAACTTTTGTTATTGATGAAATCAAGCGCGATACCACCGCCGCGACTAACGCAAGTTAATGGGTCTTCTGCTACCGTCACTGGCAAACCTGTCTCTTGAGAGATAAGTTTGTCTAGGTCACGTAATAGTGCGCCGCCACCTGTCAATACGATACCGCGCTCAGCGATGTCAGATGACAACTCTGGTGGTGTCTGCTCAAGTGCTACTTTTACAGCGCTCACAATACCGCTCAATGGATCAGTCAAAGCTTTTTGTACTTCTTCTGAATTGACGGTAAAGGTCTTTGGTACACCTTCTGCCATGCTGCGGCCACGGACTTCCACTTCTAGTTGGCTGTCTTCATTCAATGCAGAGCCGACTTCTTTTTTGATGCGCTCAGCGGTTGTTTCACCGATAACACAACCATGCGTACGGCGTACATGGGTAATGATAGCTTCATCAAACATATCACCACCGATACGAATCGACTCAGAATACACACAGCCAGATAATGCGATAACCGCAATTTCAGTCGTGCCGCCACCGATATCAACCACCATAGAGCCACTGGCTTCGTGAACTGGCATACCAGCCCCAATTGCCGCGGCCATCGGCTCTTCTAGCAACAGTACTTTGCTCGCACCTGCAGATGATACGGCCTCACGAATCGCCTTGCGCTCAACCAAAGTAGATT
Source organism: Psychrobacter sp. AOP7-B1-25 (assembly GCF_052376195.1). Classification (NCBI taxonomy): domain Bacteria; kingdom Pseudomonadati; phylum Pseudomonadota; class Gammaproteobacteria; order Moraxellales; family Moraxellaceae; genus Psychrobacter; species Psychrobacter sp. AOP7-B1-25. Next base: position 33,653 of record NZ_JBQSVK010000014.1, on the reverse strand, counting down.
TGCATGGTACACAAACCACGACGTTAGGCTGCGCCATAAAACGCTTAGCTTTTACTTTAGCGATAAAGTGCTTGAGCATTTTTTGCGTCACTTCAAAATCAGCAATCACACCGTCTTTCAATGGGCGAATCGCAGTGATGTTCGCAGGCGTACGCCCTAGCATCTGCTTGGCATCGATACCAACAGCAGCGACGGTCGGGTTTTGAGTACGATTGCTTCGTAACGCGACCACCGTAGGCTCGTCAAGTACGACGCCTTTATTAGGAATAAAAATTAGGGTGTTCGCAGTACCGAGGTCGATAGCGATATTATTTGATAAAAATCCAAACAGGTTCATGACTAATATATCCAGCGTCTTACGAATGAGGCGAATGAGATTGACTGAGGTGTTACTCGTCAGTGTTGAGCAGGTCGTCGTTAAACATTACTTGTGGCAACAGTTATCATCCCAACAAGTCAAAATCCAAGCAATAACGATGAAATGAAAAACTGGGCTAAATTATACCGATTTAGCTCAAAAAAAACATAGATATTTGCATCAGTAAGTAAGGATTTTCGTATTAGACGCCAAAAGTTGTTACAAAGTTTGAATTAATAATAAATATCATTCAACTCAATGAAATAACGTTTAATTTGATAACTAACAAGGCTCTACAGGCAGAGGAATGTTTTGCTTAACAGCAGATGCATACTGTAACGTATTTTGACGGCCAATTGGAGAGCAATTGAGGAACAATGATGAATTAGGGGTCAGTTTTGCAATTCTATGTAAATATCTACGTAAAACACTGTACTTTAATTAGCATTATGACTTGGCTGACACTATATCCTATTTAATACTACGTCTTCGTCAATTAAGCCGCTTGGTTAGGATTGTGCATCAATGAAGCGTCATACTCTGTAAACTTGAGTCAGATGCTTTATAATGAGCCCACTTACTATTCATTTCTATTTTAGTTGTTTCTATTTTAGCGCTTACGTATTTTCGTTTTCGTAACCAACTACTCTAAAAAACTGTCCTTAACTGGAGAAACTATGTCTCAGCAGCCAACAACGTCTGATAGCAACGTCAGCCGTGAAGAAATCCTAGAAGTTGCCAACCTTGCGCGCTTAGGTGTCGATGAAAGTACAGCCGATAGCTATGCTGATGATATCAGTAAAGTATTAAAGCTGATGAATACGCTATCTAACGTTGATACCACAGACATCAAACCATTAGCTAATATCCATGAGGCATGCCAAGAATTGCGTGCTGATGTGGCAAAACACGATATCAATCGTGAGCGTAATCAGTCAGTCGCACCTGCCGTAGAAGAAGGCTTGTATCTAGTGCCTCAGGTAATTGAATAATAGTGTTTAAATAACACATCACGTATTTGTCATTACCCCATTTTATTTTATGCTATTAACATTTTGACGGACGACACCTTATGTCTGAACTTCATTTATTAAGTACCGAGCAGCTCATTACTGGCTTGCAAGACCAACAATTTAGCAGCGCAGAATTAACCGAACATTATATCAAGCGTATCGACGCGCTAGACGGCAAGATCAACAGCTTTATCACTCATACTTCTGAGACAGCACGCGCACAAGCAAAAGCCGCAGACGAGATGCGTGCACAAGGTGACAAGCGCCCACTACTTGGTGTACCGATGGCGCACAAAGACATCTTTTGCACCCAAGGCGTACTGACCACTTGTGGCTCAAAGATGCTGCACAACTTTGTCTCACCATATGACGCGACCATCGTCTCTAATATCGACAAAGCAGGCATGATTAGCTTAGGTAAGCTCAATATGGATGAGTTTGCGATGGGCTCAGATAACAGTAGCTCACATTACGGCACCGTACAGAACCCTTGGAATCTAGAGCGCGTCCCTGGTGGCTCGTCAGGTGGTAGTGCTGCTGCCGTTGCCGCTGGTTTTGTCCCTGTTGCGACTGGTAGTGATACGGGTGGCTCTATTCGGCAGCCTGCGTCATTCTGTGGCCTAACGGGTATCAAACCTACTTATGGCCGTGTGTCACGTTTTGGTATGATTGCCTACGCTTCAAGTCTTGACCAAGCGGGTAGCATGGGCCGCAGCGCCAAAGATTGTGCTTATCTGCTCCAGCCAATGATTGGTCATGATCCACGCGACGCAACTTCTATCAAATATGAGATGCCTGACTACGTACAAGATATCAATGATGCCGAAGCCGCAGCTGGTGATAAGCCATTTGATGGTCTTCGTATTGGTGTGGCCAAAGAATACTTCAGTACAGGGCTCGATAGCGAGGTTGAGCAAGCAGCACGTGCCGCGTTGAAAAAATACGAAGAGCTAGGCGCAACGATCGTAGAAGTGAACATCACTGATCCTGAGATCACGCTTGCCACTTACTACATGCTAGCGCCTGCCGAAGCATCATCGAACCTATCACGTTTCGACGGTGTACGTTTTGGCTATCGCTGTGAGAACCCAACCGATCTGATCGACCTTTATACTCGCTCACGTTCTGAAGGATTTGGCCCTGAAGTACAGCGCCGTATCTTGACAGGGACTTATGCCCTATCGGCTGGCTACTTCGATGCGTACTATACCAAAGCACAGAAAATCCGTCGCTTGATCGTTAAAGACTTTGACGAAGCATTTGCTAGTTGTGATGTGATTGCCAGTCCCACTGCACCGACAGCTGCCTATAAACTTAGTGAAGACCTAGATCCTGCAACGATGTACTTAGGTGACGTTTATACCATCGCGGTCAACCTGGCAGGCCTACCTGCACTCAGTCAGCCAGTTGGTTTGACTAAAGAGGGCCTACCTATTGGATTACAATTAATCGGTAAGCACTGGCAAGAGAGTCAACTGCTCACGACTGCGCATCTGTTCCAGCAGCATACTGATCATCACCTACAACAATCACTCGTCGCAAAGGAGACGGTATAATGAGTACAACTACTACTGATAACAATGCCGTCCGTAAAGAGCTATTCGTCGATGGTTATGAAGTGGTCATCGGTATCGAGATTCACTGCCAGCTAAATACTGAAAGTAAGATATTCTCAGGAGCACCAACTGACTTTGGTCATGAGCCAAACAGCCAAGCCAGTATCGTTGACTTAGGTCTACCTGGCGTATTGCCAGTGCTAAATGCTGGCGTGGTCGATCGCGCGCTAAAATTCGGTATCGGTGTCAATGCGGAACTGGGTTTGTTCAATACGTTTGACCGTAAAAACTACTTCTACCCTGACTTGCCTAAAGGCTATCAAATCACTCAGATGGCCAACCCTATCGTCGGTGAAGGTTACATTGATGTCGTGGTCAATGAAGGTGAAAAGAACGAATACCCTAAACGTATGGGTATCACTCGCGCACATTTAGAAGAAGATGCTGGTAAATCAGTACATGACGCAGTCGATGGTATGACTGGTGTGGATTTGAACCGTGCTGGTACACCGCTGATCGAAATCGTCTCTGAGCCTGATATGCGCTCAGCTCACGAAGCATTGGCTTATATTAAAGCCATCCATCAGCTAGTCACATGGCTAGGTATCTCGGATGCCGTAATGGCTGAAGGTTCATTCCGCTGTGACTGTAACGTCTCTGTACGCAAGCCAGGCGCTGATCTCGGTACACGTACTGAGCTCAAAAACCTCAACTCGTTCCGCTTTATTGAACGTGCTATCAACCGTGAAATCGAGCGTCAAATCGATATCATTGAAGACGGTGGCAAAGTCGTACAAGCGACGATGCTATATGATCCAGAGCGTGATGAAACGCGTACCATGCGTACCAAAGAAGACGCCAACGACTATCGCTACTTCCCTGATCCTGATCTGCTGCCTGTCCGTATCGAGCAGCATACGGTTGATGCGATTAAAGCAGCGATGCCAGAGCTACCTGTGGCTCGTCGCGCACGCTTTGAAGAAGCGCTTGGTCTATCAGAGTATGATGCGCGTATCTTGACTGGTAGTCGTCAAATTGCCGACTACTTCGAAGCAGTGGTAGCTGAAATCGGTCAGCAAGATGCCAAAATGGCTGGCAACTGGGTCATGGGCGACTTGCTCGGTGCACTGAACAAAGATGACAAAGACATCGTCGACTCCCCTATCAGTGCCAAGCAATTGGCTGGCATGCTCAAGCGTATCAAAGATGACACACTGTCTGGCAAATTGGCTAAGAAAGTCTTTAGTGCTCTATATGAGCGCGAAGGCGGCGATGGTGATGATGCAGCAGATAAAATCATCAAAGACAAAGGCCTCAAACAAGAAACCGATACTGGCGCTATCAAAGCGATGGTAGAAGAAGTTATCGCAAAAAATGAAGCCATGGTAGAAGAATATCGCGGCGGTAAAGAAAAAGCCTTTAACGGTCTAGTTGGTCAGGTCATGAAAGCCAGTCGCGGCAGTGCTAACCCACAGCAAGTGAACCAAATTCTAAAAGAATTATTGGGTTAACATTGGCTGCTAAGCAATTATACTGACTATGCTCGGCAGAATAATATTGTATATATTGGCTGCTATAAATAGCCCTTGCAATATACATAATTTTGCGTAAAATAGTCAGTCATTCGGGGCGTAGCGCAGTCTGGTAGCGCACTACACTGGGGGTGTAGTGGTCGCAGGTTCAAATCCTGCCGTTCCGACCAAACATAGCAGTAATAGAGAAAAGCCAATCATTGTTTTCAATGGTTGGCTTTTTTTTGGATTAAATTTGGCTAGCTAATATATAGTGCAATGGGTAAAAAATAAGTTAAACTTTAGTCAGCTTTAAGAACAATATTGAAAACAGAATATGTCGTAGAGCTAGGGCTAGTTACCCAAGCGCCAGCCATTTCATGCTTTAAGATGGAATGCCTTGCACCTATTTAATTAAGATATGGATAACAAGTAAGGCATAACTATGAAATCTAGTCGCAAGGTAAATATAGATGGGTATTACACAATAATTAAAGATAATATTCCTGAGATGAGTATTGGCTTTAGTGCTTGGTCACTTGTTATAACCCATGTTTCAGACTCGTTTCAGTACCATAAGATTTTTTTAGGAATTATAGACAGATTAGAAAAAGAGCATAGAGAAAATGTCGAGGTTATCTTTAATAAATCTCTAAATATGTTAATCAATGATTTTTATGATGGGCTAGATGGTGGTTCAGATACTGAGATTAATAATGCTCTTATAGGTCTCATGAAATATGGCACACCTAACGGTCAAGAGATAGCTTTTATACTCCATGACATTACTTCTAATGCAACAATATATGCTTTTGAAGAATTAGAGAAAAACATACCTGAACCTAACGCTTTCAAATACATGGTTTCAGATATGATTACTTTACTATTAGGTCTTTTATGTTTTAAGAACAATATATTAATTCCTGCTGGCTCTGCAGCACTTCATATATTCTCAAAAAATTATAACAAGTTACTTTATATTGGAGACGCAGATTTTGATTGGCTTATAGAGTCTAAAATATCTACGAAGAATAAAGAAAAAGCTGATAATCGCTGGTCAAGGCACAATCGAACTAGACCTAAAAAAAAGAAACAATACTTAGAAATTATGGATCAACAGAACTTTACTACTTTTGCTGAAACAGCCGAATATATAAAGCAAAACATAGAAACAGACAAGACCCCATCTTATGACACTATTAAACGATGGTTAAGCCAAGCCAGAAAAGGCGATTTTTCGTAACCTATAATAACTGTGGTATGCAGGCATACGACACAATATGCACGCATACCATGCTCTATACATGCAAAAGTATTCAGCTATAACCACACAACCTATAATATAAATCCATGAAACTTCACACACCTTAGTGTAACGGTATAACATGGAGCTAAACATGACTCAACCTAACTCAGAGCAGCAACCACCACATAACTCGTCTAGCGATTTATCAAAACGACTACCGCCAATACTCAAAGCGGTATTTAGCTTTCTATTACCCTACTTGCTATCACCGCCTAATATCAGCATTCATATTTATCACATTAATATCCTGTTTTAAAGCCAAAAAACTGAGCACTGCCCTAGCGGATACTCGTATCCTACAGACTTTTATAGGGCTAGCCGTTTGGGTAAATACTACATCTTTACACTGGTTTATCTTATGTCCGAGCCTATCGATCAGTCCAAACCTAATCGCCTTATAGATAATGCCCCTTGGGAGCGTTACCGCCGGCCTTATGTGCGTGATTTGGCTTATGTACTAGCGTGTCCTAACGTCTTGACGCAGTGGTTAGACTTTGCACCGCATGAGAACACACATGCTGTTTCAGTACATAGCGCCAGTTTCTGGCAGGCGCAGTTTGAGGCGTATGAACAACGATTAACGGAGCTAGACACCACCACTGACTATCAAGCGCTGACTCGCTATTTACTCAAGCGCCCAAGTCCCAATCGACTAGGCTTTCACTTTGAAGGCTTATTGTCGTTTTGGTTAGAGGATGGATTTGCGCGCAAGCTGCATCCGTATGAGACACTAGCTAGCAATGTGCAGCTGTATAATGGCAAACAAACCACTGGCGAGCTAGATTTGATTTTGTATAACCATGCAAAACAGCTGGTTGAACATTGGGAGCTGGCCATTAAGTTTTTTATGGGCTCATTACCGTTTGAGCCTGTTAACTGGGTTGGAATTAACTCCAATGACAATCTACAGCGCAAAATGACATACATGCAGACCAAGCAGTTTCGAGCAGTATGGGTAAATACGGAAAATCACGGACAGGTAAAAATAGATAAGCGCTACGGAGTCATTAAAGGCCGATTCTTTTTACCGATTAATACAAATGATTGCGGTGATTATGACTGGCCATATTGGCTAACGCCAAGCTTTCCGATACATGAATGGTGTGATAAGAGAGACACGAAAGGTCTTGCGACTATTGACGCTACAGTATTGCGAGCCGCGCATTATATTGAATGGTTCACCAAGCGCGACTTTTATGATGAGCGAAATGTTTACGATAATCAGCAAATGGCTTGGTCAGATAACGAGCTACCTAAAACAGGTTTATACTTTGAAGGTAACAGACCAATTGTCATTTATCCAAGACAGTCAGACCAAATCGATAGATAAGTTTAACTAGCCTGGGGTTTTGAAAAGTAGTCGCTTAGAGAATATTCTAGTTTTAATAATCGGACGGCTTTCATAGAATACTTAATAACTCTCAATCACCTGCATTAGCTCATACCTAAGCATATCTGCACTGGGCATACGCTCAGCGTGGAAACGCACCATCGCAATACCTGCACTGGCAAGCGCTTTGTCCTTTTTATCATCCGCTTTTTGACGGGCTTTACTACTATGCGTCCAGTCATCAAGCTCGATAGCCACTAGTGTTGTTTGGGCATCGATATCCACGACCACATAGTCAACGCTCTGACGGCATATACGATTAAACCAAAAGCTACGCTCTGATGTCTCACTACTATTGGCTTCAATAATCCGTGATAACTGCACTTGGACAAATATGTGGTATTCAGGGAGAGCGTTTTTTAACTTATTAAAAAATATCACTTCTGTATTGGTCATAATTGGCATCGGTGCAAATGGCCAGATAGCCAACTCATCACCACGTACTGGCTTTGAATCTGGCTCAACGACGGGGCGCTTTGCTAACAGCTTTGGTAACGTAATCAGCCCCAAAAACCCAACGGCCAATATTAAAAATACAACACCAAACGACATGGTTCTACCTTATAGAATATGAGAGTGATGGGCTAATTGTCATTATTGATGGCAATTAATAATGCGCCGACCATGACAAGGCAACCTACATAGGCTGACAGGTTATACAACGACAGATTATAAAAATGGCGCTCATCTTAACTAAGGTTGTGTCAATCGGCAATCTATAAAACAAAAAACACGACAGTATTTGTCGTGTTCCCATATAAAATAAATAAAAATCGAATCGAGATCGTTAGAAATGCTCTACCTTAACGCCAGTACAGTACCCAAGCACCAGTCGTATCGACCTTAGGATCGCTATTAATTTTATCTTTCAAGGCTAGTGCGGCAATTTTACCACGCTCAGGTCCTACGATGACTCGTACACCGCGACTGGTACGACTGGTTTTGGCCTGATAGCCTGCTTGCTGGAATCTTTTTACCAACTCATCTGCTTTGGACTGGTCATTTGCTAGTGCCACTTGCACCCCAAAGCTGCCTTTCGCATCGGTTTCTTTAACCTCTTTACGAGCTTCGCTTAGTTTTTGCTGCGCTTCACGTTTAGCATCGGCAGATTTTTTTGCTAGTGCCTCTTCTTGTTGACGCTTCTTCTCTCGCGCTTGTTCAGCGGCAGCCGCTTCACGCTCTAGACGTTGCACTTGTTTGCTCGATGGTATGGTAATGCTTTGACCCAGCTGTAGCGCTGCAGATGGTGATAGATTGTTGGCTTGAGCCAATACTTCAACGGGCATGTTGTATTGTCTTGCCAGTTTGATGAGTCCATCACCTCTTTTAATTTGGTACTCAGAAGGCGATTTTGGTGGCTCGTTTTTAGCCGCTTCAGTTGCTTCTCTTTTCTTCTCAGCCGCTGCTTGGGCTTCAGCCTGCTTTTTTGCTTCTGCTAGTTTCTCTGCCTCCGCTTGTTTTTTGCTTTCGGCAAGTTTTTTGGCAGCCGCTTGCTCTTTAAGAGCAGCTTGCCTTTGAGCTTCTTGTTGCTCTTGGGCAGCCTTTTGCTTCTCGGTGTCACTAGGCTTTGTAGTATCAGTAGTCGTCTCACTATCAGTACGAGGCTGAACCTTTAGATCTGTAGAAACGTCCTTTGTAGACTCTGTACTGGTAGCCTCTTCACTAGCTGGCGCGCTATTGGCAACATATTGTTGACTCTCAGCACGTGCCTTAGCCAACGCTTCTGCTTCGGCAACTTCTTGCTCTGTCAAAAACTCTTTTGCACGTTTCTCTTGCTCTGCAACGCGTGCTGCACGCTCTTTTTGCTTTTGCGCAAGGATACGTTTTTCTGTCTCAATATCAGTTGTGAGTGGCTGCGGAGACTCTTGCTCCGAGCTTAGTTTGTCGACCATCGCTGATATCGGTTCTGGTTGGTCGCTATCACCAATCTGTTGCACCATGGCGTATAGCATCACGCTACCGCCAATAATCATCCCAATGCCCAATAAGGCTTGTCTCGAAAAGTTCATCCGTTTACGTCTCTTAGTTGGTAATAAGGTTGATTGAGCGTCGCAGCGACTATCCTAAAGCAATGTATCAAATCGCTTTAATCATAATCTCTTACCGCCAGTTACTGCCATCAAGTTTCAAAACTCATGCCGACCCTCTTATAGCAGTCTGGCAAATCGTTTTGATTATAAAGCATATTTTTCATGCTGTCTGCTATCAAGCTATGACTAAGATTAACATTAAACAGGCGCTACTTTAACTTAAATTCTCATACGCTAAGTGCATTCAATGCTTCACCAATCGTATGAAACGAGCCGCATACGACGATAAGGTCTTGCGGTTGGCTCGCCTTTATCATTGCATGGGTCGCTGTATGCAAGCTATCAAACTCATATATACTGGTATTATCAATATATTCAACCAAAATATCTTGCAGCTGCTCAGTAGTCGCGGCACGGGGATAATCAATCTCAGCAATAAACCAATCATCAATCGGTAAGCCTGCCTGAGTTAAACGCTGTACAACCTTGTCGATATCTTTGTCACCCAACATAGAAAATAACATTTTTATCTTCGGTGTCGGGACATTCGCTGAGCTATTTTGATTACTGTACTTGGTTAGATGCTGCTGCCAAAATGGTAATAGCTGGTCTAGTAAGAACTCAACGCCTTGCTCATTATGCGCGACATCAAATAACCAATGGCGACTATGGCTTTCACGATAATCGAAGCGACCAGCTAATTTGACGGTTCGTAGCGCTTGCTTAATAGCAGTAATACCAATATCTAATGGGCTTGCTAATACGGCTGACAATGCATTGGCGGTGTTAGTCAACGATAGCGCAGGACGTGGTAATTGCAAGGTAACTGCCGCATTGCTGTATTGCCAAGTCGTTGAATCAATATCACGGTAGCTAAAATCTTGTCCAATCTGATAACAAGTTGCCTGCTGAGTATCGATGGCTTGTTGCACACTGTCTGGCATCTCAGTAGCACCATAAATTAGAGGAATGCCGCTGCGTAAAATACCTGCTTTTTCGCGGCCAATATCTTCAACATTGTCACCCAACCAGTCAACATGATCGATGCCAATATTAGTAATGACTGCCATATCAGGATCGATAATGTTGACCACATCTAGACGTCCACCCAACCCTACTTCTAATACCCATACATCGCAGTCTACCTCAGCGAATATCAGTAGCGCTGCTAGTGTGGTCATCTCAAAGAACGATAACGTCAAATCGCACTGTAAACGTGCTACTTCTACTTTGCTAAAAGCCTCAGTCAGTGTTTCATCGCTGACCATCTCACCATTGATACGCACCCGCTCGTTGAAAGCGCTAAGATGTGGCGACTGATATAGCGCCGTCTTATAATCTGCGGCTTTGCACATTTCGGCGATAACAGCGGTTGTAGAGCCTTTACCATTAGTGCCTGCTACAGTAAACACATAAGCATCATCTTTGGCTGATTGCACCACTCCTAACGCTTCTGCGACAGGCAGTACACGTGATAACCCCATATCAATCGCAGACACATGAATCTGCTGCATATAATCGAGCCATTCAGTTAGGCTAGCACTTTCATTAAGGCTATGGGCTTTAGGGCTTCTGTGATCAGATGCTAAAAGGTCAGACATGAATAAAACCTATATAAAATTTAATAAAAAATAAAAATATATGTGTTCGCTAAAACCAAAAATAGCACTTACCGTGCAATGACGATAAATGCTATTAGAGGGTCTTGCATATGCAGTAGATATTAGCATGCAGCTAAGTCATTATGCACTCAATAAATGACTCATTATGCTGAATGACTTACCTTATTGAGCCTCTACATTTGGTACGCGGCATAGTTTTGCAAGCAAACGATAGATCGTATCAATTAATTGATGACGATGTACCACTTCATCTACTACGCCATGCTCTAATAAGAACTCAGCGCGCTGGAACGGCTCTTCCAACGTCTCACGTACGGTCTGCTCGATCACACGCTTACCAGCGAAGCCAATCATTGCTTTTGGTTCTGCTAGATGGATATCGCCTAGCATCGCCAATGATGCAGTTACACCGCCGTACACAGGATTGGTCAATACCACAATGTAAGGAACCCCAGCGATTCTTAAACGCTCGATCGCTGCTGCTGTACGTGCCATTTGCATCAACGATAGCAGCCCTTCTTGCATACGTGCGCCGCCAGAGGCAGCAAAGCAAACCAAAGGTACTTTTTGCTCTAGTGCTTTTTCAGCTGCTTGGACAAAACGATCGCCAACAACTGAGCCCATTGATCCACCCATAAAGCGGAAATCAAAAGCACAGGCAACGATGTCGAGATTACGCAGTTTGCCATACATGGCAACCAACGCCTCAGACTCGCCTGTCTTTTCTTGTGCTTCACTCATGCGCGTAGGATACGGCTTACTGTCCACAAAGCTTAATGGATCTTTAGCGGTAAATTCTTGTCCCGTTTCACCGTCTACTTGATCTAGTAACCAGTTCAAACGCTCACGAGCACTCATTGGTAGATGATGATCGCAATGTGGACACACATAGCAGTTAAAAATCAGTGCTGTGTTGGTAATCATCGAATGACAATTACTACACTTGGTTGACGGCTCAGTCTCTACCGCAGTCAATTGTGCAGTCAGTTGCTGCTTAACACCAGGAATAGGACGGTTGAGCCATGATTGCGTATCCGTATTGCTGTTTGGGCCGGCTTTAGCAGTATTGTTGTCAGGTTTTGTTATTGTATCAGTCATATTATTTGCCATCGTAAAGGCTTATCGACAAGTTTGCTCATTCACTTGTCATTGAAAGTTTAATGGTTGTCTAAACAAAGCGTCTAATACAGTCATAACATGAGCGGTTATGCGACATACTCACAAATACACTTTATATATCGGTAATTTGGTACCCGCTTGTTGATAGATAACGTATTTGCCAATAAAAAACGCGAACAAATCGCTACTATCAGACACCATATAATAGTGATGTTAGTTTACACTCGTAAACTAATTTTAGCAAAGTCATTTGATATTGTCTTCACATAAAGCTTTGCAGTAAATACTTTGAGTAAACAATAGCTACATCTTTACTTTTACTTTGCGATTTCAAATAACGACTTCTTTAAATATCTGTTTCGACATCGCCGCATCAAATCAATCATGACCTTTGTTGTATTACTTCAATCAAACGTTTAGTCAAACGCTAAAACAAAGTCGCTATCACTACACTATCATCTTAATAGCAGCAGTACTAAAGCAATCACTATTAAGCGCTTAAACTATCTAATGCCGAGCGTAGCTCATCCATTTTTGCCATGATGTTCTGCTGTGCATTCGCAACCGCTGCGGTATCGCTGGCATCAATATCGGCAAAGTTCTGTACCAATGCGCTACCAACAATAACGCCGTCTGCATGAGTACCAATCGCTTTGGCAGAAGCACCGTCACGGATACCAAAACCAACACATACTGGTAGATCTGTTTCCGCTTTGATTGCTTTAACTTGGGTTGCAACATCATCGGTATCGAGCGTAGCTGAACCAGTGACACCTTTTAATGATACATAGTAAATATAGCCACCACAATGGGTCAATACTTGCTCACGGCGCTCAGGCAACGTCGTTGGCGACAATAAGAAAATCTCATTCATAGAATGATCGGTCAAATGCTGAGTGAAGCTACCTGCCTCTGCTGGTGGTAAATCTACCATCAATAAACCATCAACGCCTGACTGCTCACATAGCGCCACAAAGTTGTCATAGCCAATGATTTCAACAGGATTGAGATAACCCATTAGGATAATTGGCGTCTGCGTATCTTTTTGACGGAACTCTGCAACCATTTCTAGTGCATTGCGAGTACTCGTACCTGCTGCCAATGCACGCTCACCCGCCAAGGCAACGGTTGGTCCATCAGCCATTGGATCAGAGAACGGTAAACCAACTTCGATCATATCTGCACCGTGTTTCACTAAATCATGCAGCAAACCTACAGTAGTCGTCGGATTAGGATCACCTGCCATTACATAAGGAATCAGGGCTTTTTTGTTTTGTGACTTTAAGGTTTCAAAGGTACTTTCAATTCTGGTCATAGCGGTCTCTTAATTATAATAAACTGGCTTACTTAATCCTTTATCTAATAATCTATATCAGACAAAGGGGGCTAAGCAATGTCTTTTACGAGGGAGAGTCTTGCAATCTATAAAATAGGCAACTTACAAAGTTGATAATTTATAAAGAGACTCGTTACTACATCTCAATCCCTTCTGCCTTCATGACTGAATGCAGATCCTTGTCACCACGACCTGACATATTAACGATGATCGTTTGATCAGGTGTCATGGTTTTAGCCAGTTTTAGTGCATAAGCGATGGCATGAGATGTCTCAAGTGCAGGAATGATACCTTCTTTTTGTGTGGCTTCATGAAAGCCTTCTAGCGCTTCTTTATCGGTACAACCGACATATTCAACGCGCTTCATATCTTTTAGGAAGCTATGCTCTGGACCGACACCAGGGTAATCAAGACCCGCTGAGATAGAATGCGTTTCTTGAATCTGGCCATCATCATCTGCCATTAGGTAAGTACGGTTACCATGTAGTACGCCGATACGACCAGCAGCCAGTGGCGCTGAATGACGACCTGACTCGATACCATCGCCTGTCGCCTCGACGCCATACATTTTAACGTCTGTATCGTTTAGGAAATCAAAGAACAAACCAATAGCGTTTGAGCCACCACCAACACAGGCAACCAATGCATCTGGCATTTTGCCTGTTTTTTCTAGATGCTGAATACGTGCTTCTTTTCCGATAATCGCTTGGAAATCACGAACCAATAGCGGATAAGGGTGCGGGCCTGCAACCGTACCAATAATATAATACGTGCTATCGACATTAGTTACCCAGTCACGCATGGCTTCGTTCATCGCGTCTTTGAGCGTACGTGAGCCAGAGGTTACTGGTACAACCTTTGCGCCAAGCAAACGCATACGATAGACGTTCATCTTTTGACGTTCGACGTCATCCGCGCCCATATAAACGATACACTCTAGTCCCAAACGGGCAGCAATCGTTGCCGTCGCTACACCGTGTTGTCCTGCGCCAGTCTCAGCAATGATACGTTTTTTGCCACACATTTTGGCAAGCAGCGCCTGACCAATGGTGTTATTCACCTTGTGCGCGCCTGTATGGTTTAGGTCTTCACGCTTAAAGTAAATTTGCGCACCACCAATCTCATCGCTCAAACGCTTGGCATGATATAGCGGCGTTGGACGACCAACATAGTTGACCAAATCGTTGTGGTACTCTTCCCAGAATGCAGGATCTGCTTTTACTTTGGTATAGAGCGTCTCTAGCTCTTCTAGGGCAGCCATTAGTGTCTCAGAGACAAAACGACCGCCGTGTACACCGAAGTGCCCGCGAGCATCAGGGTATTGATTAAAGTCATTTACGTCTGTTGGGTTGGTAAACGTATTGACAGATTGTGCGGTGGCAGATGGATTTTTATTATCGACATGACTCATGGTAATTCCTACTGTAATAAGTGGTATTTTTTAGAATAAGAAAGAAATAGGGTAAGTAACGAGTTATAGAGCTGGTTGTAAACTAGCTACTTATGTTCGAAGGTTCGCTAGGCGTCGCATTTTGCCATCGGTCGCGTTTTACCGCTTTCATAAAGGCTTTCATCTTGGCAGCATCTTTTTTGCCTTTATCCACTTCAATACCGCCGCTGACATCAACTGCATAGATAGGCAGCTCTAAAGTCGTAGCGACATTTTCGGCATCTAGTCCACCCGCTAGGATAATCGGTAGCGAGCTGTTCTTTGGTATCAAACTCCAATTAAAACGTGCGCCTGTACCGCCATACTTATGCTGATGATAAGCATCTAATAAGACACTACTCGCCCCTGCTGCTGCAAACTCGTCAATCTGAGCGCTGACACTAGCAGCACTATCTGCATCAGCATTAATACGTAACGCTTTAACCCAGCGTTTATTGACCATACCTGCCAGTTGCTCACACAGCTCAGGTGTTTCGTCACCATGGAACTGAATAATATCAAAAGAGACGTCATTTGCTAAATTGGTCAGCTCAGTTTCAGACATATTAACCACTAGTGCCACCACGCTGACAAAAGCAGGTACGGCAGCGCTTAGAGTTTGTGCTTGTTCTATCGTGACCGCGCGGGGGCTTGGTGGATAAAAAACCAAGCCTACTGCGTCTGCACCTAATTGTGCCGCAGTCTGTATATCACTAAGCTGAGTAAACCCGCAAAACTTGACGTGCATTTTGTGACCTTGCGTTTCATGATACTAAATATGACACCGATTATAGCGGCATCAGATAGGTTCAAGCTAAAGATAAATTGTTAGATGTGATTAGGTTTTGTTAACCAAACGGCAAAGCCATTGCATCCAAAAACTTATCCTAGCATACTTTTATCCTTAGTTTTATTTATGATTGCGATTGATTAATATGGGGATACTTTGATGTCTAAGACTGCACAGACAGCGACGAATAATACTGATACCGACAACAATGATACTAGCAAAAATCCACCGCATTACTTGATGTGGTTTCGTCGTGACCTACGTATCCATGACAATACCGCTTTAGCAGCGCTTTGCGAACGTGCAAAGGAAGAAAACGCCTCCGTGTCTGCCGTATTCTTTCTGACCCCTGAGCAGTGGCAAGCGCATGATACGTCTCTTGTACAAGTCGATCATATTGCTCGCACGCTACCTATTTTAGCCAAGAAATTGCAATCGAACTTGAACGTCACTTTAACAGTACAGCTCTGTCCAAACTTTGCTGACTGTGTAGAGGCACTCACCGCTTTATGTAAAGATAATGAGATCAGCTGCGTCATGGCCAATCATGAGTATGAAGGCAATGAGATTGATCGTGATGAACAATTAACCAAGCAGCTTGCAAAGGACGATATCGAGTTTTTCCGCTGGCATGACCAGTGCATTTTGCCACCGCAAAGTATCACAACCAACGATGGCGATAGTATGTATAAAGTCTTTACCCCGTTTTATAAAAAATGGCGACATACGTTGGACGTCAGCACCATTCAAATGCATGAAGCGCAAGCGGTGGATAGCGATTATAAAATCAAACTAAAATCATCGCAAACGTTTGCTAATACAATCGAAGATATCGAAGCACTAAGTGAAGAGATGCTCAGTGACTACCAGAAGGCACTAGAAAAGAGCGAGTCTTTACAACATATTGATATGACCGCTCAGCTTGACCGAGCAAGAGACACCTACCCAGCTGGTGAATTTGCTGCTTGCCAGCGTCTACAGGCATTCGTTGATGATGATATCAACGATTATGATGTCAGTCGCGATGTTCCCCATTTACACGCCACCAGTCAGCTGTCGGCTTATCTCACTATCGGGTCTATCAGTCCTAGACTATGCTATCTACAAGCGAGCAAAGCACAAGAAAAGCTACACGGTAACGATGGTGATAATGAAGATATCAATCGCTGGATAAGTGAGCTTGCGTGGCGAGATTTTTATCGTCATGTGCTCGTAGAAAAACCAAACCTAATCCATCATAAAGCCTATAAAGAAGACACCGATACCAAGGTCAGTTGGTCGTACGATGAAGATGATTTTGAGACATGGTGCACTGGTAAGACAGGTGTACCGCTCGTAGATGCAGCAATGCGCTGCTTAAATGCGACGGGATTTATGCATAATCGATTGCGCATGGTTACAGCAATGTTTTTAACGAAGGACTTGCTGATTGATTGGCGCTTGGGTGAGCGTTACTTTATGCAGCAGCTGATAGATGGAGATTTTGCCTCCAATAACGGCGGCTGGCAGTGGAGCGCGTCAACAGGTACGGATTCAGCGCCCTACTTCCGTATTATGAACCCCTTTAGCCAAGCCAATACGCATGACCCCAAGGCCCTATTTATCAAAACTTGGCTACCAGAATTAAAAGAGGTTCCTAATAGTATTTTGCATGACGAAAACAAGATGCGTAAAGAATTGGCAAAAGATGGTAAGTTTGCTGATGTTGACTACCCTGCACCGATGGTCGAGCATAAATCGGTACGCAAGCTGGCTATTGCCGAATTCAAAAAAGAAACTTAATTCAAAAACAAATATCAGCTTAGCCATTGGTAGTGACTGGCAGCTGGCACGCACCTGCACCTTGAGTGGTAACTATAACTACCGCTCCCGTGAGTGCAAATAGCTGCTGCAATTGCGTTTGCGCATTTTGCAGCGCCATATTCATGACGTCACCTCGGCAGGCACGTTCTAATACTTCTTTTTTGGCCATAGTCTGTGCCTGCGCCAATATCTTAGGATCGACTTGCATCATGCCAAAAGCCCCTGTTTGCCAGTCATAAATCTCGATATCATCTAAATATACTGAAAATATCTCTGTAGGCGGCAAAGTAATATTGATTTGCGGCATAGTAGCAGCTGGTGAGTTGGGGTTAGCTACTTGCTCGTTAGCAGTATTAACTTGAGCAGGTTGCACTACCTGTACCATCTCAGGCGTTAATGCACTCAAATCCACGCCTGCCTCTACGCGACCATGGGCGATAAACAATGCTTTTTGCTCATCCTGCCACAATTTCATCCAACTTCCTGGTCGCTCGCTCGTAATCACTGTATCGACACTAAATGCGACAGTATGTAAACGATTTAACTGCTGAATTTGAGTGACCACTCCTTCGCGAGTAATCGTTTCTATCGGCGCTTCTTCTGGTTTATTTTGCGCACTATAAATGGCAAAGACAATCGCTGCCAAACCGATGAGTAATATCACCCACGACATCGTAGCAACAGGTCTTTTTTCAAGCTTTTGAGTAGCATTGACGTTATTCGTATCAGGATTATTCATAGAAGCTACCTTTATAATATTGCATCGTTCTTGTAAGGCTAACAGCATTGCAAAATAGCATTGTAAAACCAGAGCAGATATTTAATTTATAAATGCGACTATTGTGCAGCAACTTCAAGTAATAGCTACCATTCTTCTACATAACTTCATGTACAGCTCTCCACATAATCATCTCAATAAACTGTCGCCAAAATAAGCAGTACTTTCGCTATAAAATCATACGAACAACTCAATTATTTGCCCCTTATTGAAACCTTTGCATTGCGTTCGGTCTGAAAAGAAAAAAATTCATTGCGTCTTAGGCTAACTTTACCTAACATAGTCAGATTGTATGAATAAAATGTCAGTCTTAAAGCACTTATTAGGTTTCTAACCTGAATACATTGCATTTTTGGCATATTGATACATCAAATCAAATTTGTCTCTCTTTTGTGAGAGCAGTTTTTACTGATGTGCTTTGTATATAAGCAAATTGGTAACTAGGGAAAATCCTAGATTATTGCTAAGTGATAAAGGTAAGCTTGCGGCGGCAATGAAACGATTAGCCATACGCTCAACATCCTACTATTTCTTATTTTTTTATCGTTGATAAGGTTACGCTTTATTTATGAAAGCCAGTCAATTTTTATTTGCCACACTAAAAGAAACCCCAAGTGATGCCGACATCGCCTCAAGCCAATTGATGGTGCGTGCTGGTCTTATCCGCAAGATTGCTTCTGGATTGTACATTTGGCTGCCGATGGGTCTACGCATCTTACAAAAGGTCGAGCGTATTATTCGCGAAGAGATGCAGAATGTCGGTGCACAAGAAGTGCTTATGCCGATGACTCAGCCTGCTGAGCTTTGGCAGACGACCGGACGTTTTGATGATTATGGTCCTGAGTTATTGCGTTTTAAAGACCGTCATGATCGCGACTTTGTGCTTGGCCCAACGCATGAAGAGGTCATTACCAATCTTGCCCAAGGTGAGCTGCGTAGTTATAAACAATTACCGATTACCTTTTTTCAGATTCAAGGTAAGTTCCGTGACGAGATTCGTCCACGCTTCGGTGTGATGCGTGCACGCGAGTTCACCATGAAAGATGCTTACTCATTCCATGTGGATCAAGCGTCATTGGCCAAGACCTACCATGATATGTATGACGCTTATACACGCATCTTTACCCGCTTGGGCTTAGATTTCCGTGCAGTACAAGCAGATACAGGCTCTATCGGTGGTTTTGCATCCCATGAGTTCCATGTATTAGCAGATAGCGGCGAAGACGATATTGCGTTCTCAGATTCTTCTGACTATGCTGCCAACGTTGAGCTGGCAGAATCGGTCAGCACTGCCGAGCGTCAAGCGCCAAAAATGGAGCGCGCAGACGTTCTAACCGAAGGCATGACCAGCTGTAAAATGGTGGCTGAGCATTTAGACGTACCATTAGAAAACACGGTCAAAACCTTAATTGTCCATGGTCATACTGAAGATGATGAGCCTCAATTGATTGCTGTCGTATTGCGCGGCGATCATCAACTCAATACCATCAAAGCTGAGAAAATTGAAGAAGCCAACGTGCCATTAACCCTAGCGTCTGACGAAGAGCTAAAAGCCGCTGGCCTGCACAAAGGCTATATCGGTGTCGACCTAGATATGCCTGTATTTGTTGATCGTTCAGCCGCCACATTGTCAGACTTTGTTTGTGGTGCTAATGAAGTGAACAAACATACTATCGGCATGAACTGGGCACGTGATACTCGCATCACTCGTATCGTTGATGTGCGCAATGTAGAAGAAGGTGATCCTTCTCCAGATGGCAAAGGTACGCTCAAAATCAAACGTGGTATCGAAGTCGGTCATATTTTCCAGTTGGGTGATAAATACTCACAGGCAATGAACTGTACCGTATCAGGTGAGAATGGCAAGCCAGTCACGCTGATGATGGGTTGCTACGGTATTGGTGTGAGCCGTATCATTGCCGCTGCCATCGAGCAGAACAACGATGAAAATGGTATCATGTGGCCAACCACACCAACCGTTGATGACTCAATCGCTCCTTTTGAAGTCGCCATCATACCGATGAAATCAAAAGAAGAAACCGTCATGCAAACGGCAACAGCGCTGTATGAAGAGCTAAAAGCACAAGGTATCAATGTACTGCTTGACGATCGTAACGAGCGTCCAGGTGTGAAGTTTGCTGATCTAGAGTTGATTGGCATTCCGCATCGTATCGTAGTCTCAGACCGTAACTTGGCTGAAGGTAAGTATGAATACGTCAATCGCCGTGAAGCTGAAAAACAAATGCTAAGCCGTGAAGAAGTCATGGCAAAAGTAAGCAGTAAATAGTTTTGTAAATAGAGACTATATAACAAAAAGCGCCTATCTCATTATATGAGATAGGCGCTTTTTTATGAGCTTAAAAATATTCAATATTATGCTTTCTAACTAGAATTTACTGTCGGATTAGACGGCTTGGCTTGGGCAACAGATTGATATCACTAACACGGCAAGGATTGATATCAATACCACCTCGGCGCGTATACCACGCTCGTACCATTAACTCACTTGGCTGATATTGTTGGCTCAAATCAGCAAATATCTGCTCAACACACTGCTCGTGGAAGCCATTGTGCTGACGGAAGCTTAATATATAACGCAGCATATTTGCATTATTAAAAGGCTTAGAAGTCGTAATCGATACGGCTAACGTTCCCCAGTCTGGCTGGTTGGTCACTGGGCAATTACTACGTAGCAGATTGGAATAGAAGATGTACGGCTGCATACCATCACTTGCCACGCTTTCACTGCTCACCTCTATTTCATTTCCTCTTAGCAAGGTCGCGTCAGGATGTTCAGTCAATGCAACTTTGTCCGTGCTATCTGCTAGCGCCTCATCAATACAAACCCCTTCAGGCTGAGCAATAAGTAATCCTGTAACTTTATCATTCAAGTCATCGTTTAATCCAAATAACGCTACTTGTACATCTGCTTGCAAGCAATCTGACAGGTCTTTTGCAATCAACGCTTGTACATCGTTCCAACTGGCAAACTCGGTAAAATTGATACTATTCAAATATAACTTAAGCGACTTTGATTCTACGATAAATGGTGAGCTAGCAGGAATACAAAAGCGCGCAATCGCTACTTGCGAGATACCTTGCGGATTTAACCAAGATATCTCAAAAGCCTGCCACCAATCTACACCGACGGTCAATTTATCATCTTGCCAACCAATCGCATCACGTCCCATGCTGCGCGCAATAGGATATAGCGTCTCTGGGCTATACTCAGTTGGATAGTCTGTGGTTTGCTCACCCAAGATACCGTGAATACTCATCTGTTTTCCTAATATTAATCTGTTTAAAATTTGCCCTAAATAATATGTTCAGCGAATAACGCGTACTACAGACGCACTCGCGAGCCGTTACTTAGCAAGCGATAGGCGATGGTATAGAATATCGCACAGAATACAAATATAGCCGCCATTGAATACCAGACATTGACATCAGAATAGCCAAGAATACCGTAACGGAATGAGTTAACCATATAGACGATAGGATTCAATAGCGAGACATTCTGCCAAAACGGAGATAAATTTTCCATCGAATAAAACACACCGCCAAGATAGGTTAATGGCGTCAAAACAAAACTTGGAACGATAGAGATATCATCGAATGAACGGGCAAATACGGCATTGATAAAGCCGCCCAATGAA
Organism: Psychrobacter sp. AOP7-B1-25; assembly: GCF_052376195.1. Taxonomy (NCBI): domain Bacteria; kingdom Pseudomonadati; phylum Pseudomonadota; class Gammaproteobacteria; order Moraxellales; family Moraxellaceae; genus Psychrobacter; species Psychrobacter sp. AOP7-B1-25. Next base: position 11,956 of record NZ_JBQSVK010000014.1, on the reverse strand, counting down.
AACAAAATAGATGTGCCAAGTACTGTAAATACAGTCACAAATAAGTGCTCAATACCAAGATCCGTGAAGAACAGCGCTACTATCGAGACAATCACACCGATGGCTAGTCCACGGAAGATACCACCGCTGATATAACCCATCAAAATAGCATGCTTAGATACTGGCGAGACCAAAAGCTCTTCAATACTGGAAGTAAATTTGGCGCTAAAAAAGCTTGAGACCACGTTAGAGTAGCTGTTGGTAATGATCGACATCATAATCAGGCCAGGTACAATAAACTGCATGTATGGCACACCGCCCATCTCTCCCACACGCGAGCCAATCATCTTACCAAAAATGACAAAATACAGGCTCATCGTGATAACTGGCGGTAACAATGTTTGCGGCCAAATACGCAAAATACGGCGCACTTCTTTCAACCAAATAGTGCGAAACGCAATCCATTTTTTGCTCCATGACATGGTTTTATTATGATCGACTAGTTCCTGACTCATAATCCCGCCTCCTTCATACTATCTGCACTCTGAATGTTTTTGTCTACCAAGCGCATAAACAACTCTTCTAATCGGTTGGCTTTATTGCGCATACTCGCCACACTGACACCTTTCTCAGATAGTTGATCAAAGACACCATTTAGTGACTCACCTTCTGTCAAGGTAACTTCTAGCGTCTGCTCATCTGGCTGTGTTACACCCGTGACTCCTGTCAGAGCCAACTGCTCAGTGAGCGGTGTATCCAAATCAAATACAAACGTTTCCACAGACAGTTGCGCCAGTAGCTCTTTCATTTCCGTATTGATACGAATCTCACCGTGATCCAAGATGGCAATACGTTTACACAACTGCTCAGCTTCCTCGAGATAATGAGTCGTCAGAATAATAGTGGTTTTTTCTTCAATATTAATCTGCTGCATGAACTCCCACATCGAGCGACGTAGCTCAATATCGACACCAGCTGTTGGCTCATCTAGGATCAACAACTTTGGCTTATGAATCAATGCGCGCGCAATCATTAAACGGCGTTTCATACCACCAGATAGCTCACGTGATTTGCTACCGCGCTTGTCCCATAGCCCTAGCGCAGTTAATAGTCTCTTTGCACGTGGCTTGGCTTCTTTTGCTGGAATACCAAAGTACCCTGCTTGTGTAATCAGGATATCTTCGACTTTTTCGAACATATTAAAGTTAAATTCTTGTGGTACAACGCCAAGATATTGCTTAGCAATCGAAGGGTTCTCTAATAAATCTGTCCCAAAAATATGAACGCTACCAGTGGTTGGCTTAAACAATGAGCTAATAATACCAATCATGGTAGATTTGCCCGCGCCGTTCGGTCCAAGTAACGCAAAGAAGCCGCCTTGTGGTACTGTTAAATCAACCCCTTTTAATGCCGAGAATCCATTATCATAGGTCTTGGATAAGTTCTTTATAGAGAGTGCTGGTGCATCAGACATGAAGACCTCTTTATTGGTTATCAGTTTATATAAAATGCGATTTTAGAATAATAGGCCGTGTTGAACATTCAACTATCGTTATCATATGGGCAGAAGCCGTACAAAAATGTTCAACACACTCTACTGTCTAAAAGAAACAATGTACTGTAATAAGTGAACTAATCTCATAAAATGAGGCTACTAATGGCGAATTTCAACTGCCTTATATTTGAAGTACCATATTAATAATACTCATCATGAAAAAGCGCCTATCTCATTACTGAAATAGGCGCTTTATAGATATAGATCGTCAAAGCTTAGTAATTAATCAATAAAGATTAGCTAGCTTCTGCAACCATATAATCTACGGCATTTTGGACTTCTTCATCAGGGATATCCGCGCCGCCTTTAGCAGGCATCGCATTGAAACCATTGATAGCATGGGTATATAGCGTCTCTTTGCCTTTTGCAATACGTGGGCCCCAAGCACCAGCATCACCAAAGATAGGAGAGCCTAGTAAGCCTGCTGTATGACAAGTCTGGCATACTGCGTTATATACCGCTTTACCATCACGAGGACCGTCGCCAGCAGATGGGCCTGATGAGCGTGCCGTTACATCGCAAACTTCATCATCTTCAAAACAGATATTGGCAACCGGCTGAATACGAGCAATCAAATTAGGATACAAAGCAATTAGTTTCTGCACTTGCGGCGTATCTTGCGGGATTGGCTCTTCGTCGTCGGCAGGCGCTGCAGCAGCAGTTTCTTCGCCCTCTGCTAGAGCAGCTTCGTCAGTAGGCTCAGCACCATCTGTCGTATCTGCAGCAGCTTGGGGCTCATCACCTAGCGTTTCAGGAGCAGCTTCTACGACCTCTTGGCCTTCTGCTACGTCTGACGCAGTTACAGGAGTGTCTACAATATCTTCAGCTTGGCTCACCGCGATACTAGCGATTCCTAGAATGGCAGCTGCCGATAACATAACTACTTTTCTCATTCGTCACGTTCTCTTATTACATATGCAAGGACTGGTACGGCTCGGACATTCTGTCTGTCCTCCTTTGACGACCTCTAAGTCTTCAATAGCAGATAGCCATCCCGCGTACCAGCGCACTTGCAATCGGTGATTATAAATATGAATTCTCCCCAACATTATAAGGGAAAAGGCAGGTAAATTGCCATGCTTGTTTAATGACTTGGCTGTTTTTTCTTAAAAAACCTCAATCGCAACTGTCATTTATTGGCTTTATGCGTTTTATTTGTTAGACTAAGCGGTCTTTATTTTTAGACACCTTATGCCAGTTATCATGCTCATCTGAATGTGATAGTCAGACATATCGTTATCATATGCGCTCGTAGCTCAGTTGGATAGAGTATCGGTTTCCGAAGCCGAGGGTCGTGGGTTCGATTCCCGCCGAGCGCACCAATTACAATATTTACACCTCCACTCCATTATTTCCTCAGCACTACCCTCAACTTCCTATACTTACTGAACCGACACTTTCGTATGTTTGCGGTTTTCTGTGCTCGTATGTTTCTTAAGCTCTCACCTACATAAAACTTATTCTGCGTCCTGTAAACTGGCAGTCAATTGAGCGCGGCTAGGTACACGGTGATAATTAATCACTGGCACATCACCCAAACTGCGCTGACCTTCAGCGATCTTTTTATCAATCGTAATCATCGCTATTTTTTTGCCTTGTTGGCTAACGAGCAAATGGTTCGCCTTACGTGTGACTCGATAATTAGCAAAATACTGCTTTAATATCGCTGAAGTTTTTTGCAGAGCATCATTCGGTGTTACATTCTTTGATTTTGCGCCACTCTGCTTTTCACCTGCTTTTGCGCCGCGCGATTTTGCCACAAACCATAAAACTGCGATGACAGCGCACAATATGACAAGCCACCAAATTCCGTCTATCATAAGTAAAAATATCCATTATTAGCGAGAGTTGGCTCATGTTAGCAGAATTATCACCAGCGTTAATAGCAGAAGTAAAACTTGCAGCACAACTGCTAGCATCAAAACAGCGTATTTGTATTTTGACTGGCGCTGGCATTTCAGCAGAAAGCGGCATTCCGACGTTTCGAGATAAGCAAACAGGACTGTGGGAGAACTACGGTGTCGAAGACTTGGCAACCCCTGAAGCCTTCACTCGTGGTCCAAAGCTAGTATGGTCATGGTATCAGTGGCGGCGGCAACTAGTCGCAGACAAAGCGCCAAACCCAGCGCATCATGCATTGGCTCAGTGGCAATATCATGCACAAACCACCGATCAAAAAGTGACACTTATCACCCAAAATGTCGATGACTTGCACGAGCAAGCTGGTAGCGCAGTGACTCACCTGCATGGACATCTGTGGCGCAACCGCTGTAGTCAGTGTGAGATACCCTATCAGGATCAATCAAGGGCATCATATGATAACCAAGATACTATGAGTTTCGATGAAACATTGCTTACCTGTCCGCATTGCGACGGCTACATCAGACCAGATATTGTTTGGTTTGGCGAAGCTCTACCTGTACAAGCGTGGCAGACTGCCGAAGAAGCTGCGGCTAATTGCGAGGTATTTATCAGTATCGGTACATCAAGCTTGGTCTATCCTGCTGCTGGTTTAGCACAGCTAGCCAAACAAAATGGCGCGCAAGTTATCGAAGTCAACCCTGACCCAACACCAAATACTACCGTCGATATCCTATTAGCAGAAAAGGCTGGAATAATATTGCCACTGCTTATAGAGAATATTACTGCTTTATAATTGCTACTGCTCGTAAGTATTACTAACGACAGGCAACAAAAAAGGCGTAACGGTTTATATAAACTGTTACGCCTTCGCTACTCATAACGAACTCGTTAAAGTTATTTCAATGCAAGATCCACTCTCGCCAAATAAGTTTCTTTTAACTCGTCGCTTATAAATGCCGATTTAAAAGAGTTCTTTACTAATGTAATTACATCATCTTCTGTAATCGGTAGATTCTCATACAGATTGATGAAATTTTGATTCACATAACCTTTGAAGTACGCAGGGTCGTCTGAATTAACACTAATATTTAGACCATAATCTAAAAGCTCTTTAATATTGTGCTCTTTATAAGTCTCGAAAACTTTTAGCTCGATGTTTGAGTTCGGGCAAACTGTTAGTGGCATTTGCTCATCTTTTAGTCTTTGCATCAACTCTGGGCTTTTTATAGATTGCACACCGTGATCAATTCTATTGATATTCAATAAATCTAATGCTTCGTAGATATACGAAAAGTCTGCTTCTTCGCCTGCGTGAGCAACCAACTTAAAGCCTTCCTCTTTAGCTTTTTGGAAGACCTCTTTAAACTTCGATGGCGGGTTGCCCAATTCTGATGAGTCCAGACCCACACCAATAATGTCGTCTTTATAGTCCAGTGCTTGCTCTAACGTTTCAAACGCTTCTTCTTGCGATAGATGACGCAAAAAACACATGATGATGCATGATGTAATACCGTATTTTGCTTTGGCATCTGCCAGTGCTTCTTTGATACCTGTAATTACTGCTTCAAAAGGCACGCCTCGTTCAGTATGCGTTTGTGGGTCAAAGAATATCTCTGTATGGATGACATTGTCTTCGACACACCTAAGGATATATTCCCACGTCAAATCATAAAAATCATCTTTTGTGAGCAGAACGTTTGCGCCCGCATAATAGATATCTAAAAAGGTCTGCAGATTGGTGAAATTATAAGCACTTCGTACATCTTCGATATCTTTATAAGGTATCTCTACGTTGTTCTTTTTGGCCAATCTAAACATCAGCTCAGGCTCGAGAGAACCTTCAATATGCAGATGAAGTTCAGCTTTTGGTAGCTTCTTTATTAACTCAATCATAGTATTCCAATAATGGCGTTATCGGGACGAGCCATCGTAAATGTTGCAAAGTAAGATAATCAAACCATGCATATACAAGGCACTATCTGTCCCAGAACCATCATTTTAACACTAAAAACATATTGCCTAAAACAAAACCCTTTGACCGTATAGACAACTTACTTATAAAAGCAGGCATCTTAATAAAACCACACCAAGCACACACTACTTTAAAAATACCACTGTATCGGACAGCTCATTACCTTCTGGATCATGCTCTAGATGATAGTATTGACGTAGCACTTGTCCCACTTCATCCAGCAGTTCAGCTAAGCTCTCTTCTGTTTTTTGAGTAGCAATACCAGATACCGCTTTTTCACACATGGCATTCCACACAGTCGGACTAACATGAGCACTAATACCGCGATCTGCAACAATCTCTAGTTTGCGCTCGCATACATTGACATAGATCAAGACACCTGTATTTTCTTCCGTGTCCCAGACACGATATTCACTAAACAAATCTATCGCACGCTCACGGCAGTTCATGCGATAGGCTTCTTGAATAGGCAGATGGTTTTCTACAATTAAGAACACCTCACCACGATGCCCACGCTCAGCTCGTGTCACAGCTTCTGTTAGGCGCGCTTTGGAGTCTGTTGTCAGCCACTTACTATGTAATAAAGGGACGAACAAAACTTGACGCCACCAGCGGGCAAAACTGGGAGTTGAAGCGTTGTTTTCTACCATTATATTATTTCCTCAAGTACGTCATGTTCGATGGTTATTTAGAGTCTACTTTATTCGATCATGTGGAATACTTACCACGAGCCACCTGCGCCGCCGCCGCCGAAACCACCACCGCCACCGCCAAAGCCGCCGCCTCCAAAACCACCACCGCCAAAGCCGCCTCCACTACCGCCGCCCATACCTGGTAAGAAAATCATGCCGCCTCTGCGCCCACCTTTACCGCCGCCGCCTTTTCCACCGCCACCGCCGCGTGAGATCAAAAACATCCAGATAAATATTGCCATAATCAACGTCATGAAGAAACCGCCACCTAATGCCATTGAACCTGCAAAAAACCCACCAGCGGTAATGATAGAACCAAAGACTCGGCCAAATATGTTGGTAATAAAGCTACCAAAAATCATCGCCATAATAAATAAGAAAATAGGTGACGGCATATCGTCTGAGCTTTGCTGAGCAGTACGTTCTGCAGCTTGTGCATCAGCACGAGCTAATACTTCAGGATCGGCAGTTAAACGCGTTTTGAGCGCTTCAACACCTGCGATTATTCCTGCACCATAATTATTTTGTTTGAATAGTGGTGTGATGTCTTCTCGAATGACACGGTTGACCGCCGCATCTGGCAAGACACCTTCTAAGCCATAACCCGTTAAGATATACATATCACGGTCATTGACAGCGACGACAATCAACAGGCCGTCATCAATAGCTTCATCACCCAGTTCCCACTTCTCAGCAACTTGCAATGCATAATCGAATATTGGTACACCATTGGTGGTTGGTACGATAACCACCGCTGCCTGTGCTAGACCTTCCTGATAAATACTTTGAAGCTGCGCCTCTAGACGTAGCTTTTCTTGCGGATTTAAAATATTGGCCTGATCAACGATTGGTTCGTTGAGTATCAGTTTATCAGCATCCACACCCTCAGCACTTGAACGTACTGGCGGCTGATCAGTTGTTTGAGTACTGGTTGTCTCATTTGCTGGGTCTTGGTTATCTGCGTTTTGATTGATAGCATCGTTGCCAAGCACCGCTTCATTGATAGCATCGTTGTTTAATACAGCATCATTGAGAGCTTCGTTAGACTCGCCTGCTTTGGCAACAGCTACCAACTCTTCAACGCTACGGTTTTGCAGATTCGAGGTGCTATCTGTCGCCACCGCCGTATCATTAGGTGCAGCATGCGATACTGGCACGCTGACCACACCTAACGTAAACAGTAATGCTGATAAGATTGCTTTTGAATTATTCATCTAATCTATACCACCTCAGATAACATCTTTACCAATTGATAGAGTCTAGTTAGTAATCACCAAACTATTAGCTAAATAAACAGAGCCGCTTATGCCACTCTGTCATCACATTATTTTCAAACTTTATTCAGCAGAATTTTATTCAGAATCACCAAAATCAACACTGGGCGCCGTTGAAATGGCTTCTTCATTAGCCACACTAAAGTTGGGCTTAGTATCCATGCCGAATACTTTTGCTGTGACGTTGGTAGGGAATTGACGTACCGTTGTATTGTACCCTTGCACTTCTTGAATATAGCGGTTACGAGCAACGGCAATACGGTTCTCAGTACCTTCTAACTGTGCTTGCAAATCCTGAAACAGTGCGTCTGACTTTAGATCAGGATAACGCTCCGATACTGCCATCAAACGTGATAAGGCACCTGTCATCTGCTCTTGGGCAACTGCATAACGTTCCATCGCTTCTGGATCATTGAGTACTTCTGGCGTCACAGTGATACCGCCTGCACGTGAGCGAGCTTCAGCCACTTGCGTAAACACTTCCTGCTCTTGCTCGGCATATTGCTGTACAACTTTCACTAAGTTTGGCACCAAATCAGAACGACGCTGATACTGGTTGACCACTTCTGACCATGAAGCAGTAACCTGTTCATCTTGCGCCTGCAGGTTGTTATAACCACAGCCGCTCAGACCAACAGTGGAAGTTGTCAATAAAGCAGCTAGCAACATTGGCTTCACAATAGATTTACGCATCATCGTTAACTCTCCTAGTAATAAATAATAGATGTCTAGTACTACATTTTTAGTATTTTTTAAGTTTTCTTTTTATTCATACCTCAGTCATACATTTTATATAGCATATATCTATACATGACCCTATCAGCATAATATCAAAAGAAGTTGTACTAATGATGGCGTTATAACCAGCTTTTTACAATTGACCGTTACCAAAACACAACCGCTTGACGTTAACAATAACGTGTCTTTATAGCGATATATATAGAACAAAAATCTATCTGTACAGCATAGCTAGACAAAATATTCTGAAAGTACAAACAATTATTTATATATTGTCTAAATCCTGCTAATGTATTTACCGAACAAAGTATGAATATATTTACTGCTGAAAAAGAAATTTCTAGTAATTAGTGTAAAAATATGGCAAATTGCTGTTACGTAGCCGTACGGTTTGAATACATTTGGTAGTGGACTTATAGCTTGATTAGTATTAGTGAGTTATTGATTTTTCAGTAAAAATATCAATTAACTGGTAGGTTATCGCTTAATATTTTCAATTCGCCATACCAGTTATGTATTCACTCGGGACAGCTCATAACAAGTTGAATACCATCATGGCGATGGATATTCAACTATATAATCCCCTGTTTTATCCGTGAGTTGCCTGACAGCTGATCTCACCCATCGTAAGATGCAAGGATACCGCAGTAGTGCAGGTTGCAATACAATCATAAACGTAACTGATGTTATCAATGATTGATATTGTACAAGTGGTCAATCGTGAAAGGCTAAGCGTAAGCGGATAAAGACAGACAACTACAGTCCATTCTTGGTGGCTAAGCACACATGAGACTTAGATAATAGATAAGTCAATGCAGAGATTTTAACTGCTTAACTTCAATAAGTAAGTTAACCAGTTAGTTTACTCCTAGCAGATAGCGCCACCTTGAGACAGTACTAGGAATATACATATGGAAGGTTTAGTTAATTTAGTAAATGGAATTATCTGGAGTCCAGCACTGATCTATCTGTGTTTGGGCGCTGGTCTTTTCTATTCCATCATGACACGCTTTGTACAAGTTCGCTTGTTCAAAGAAATGCTCAGACTATTATTTAAAGGTAAACCTGATAACGATGGTATCTCATCATTTCAAGCACTTGCCGTGTCCCTCGCAGGACGTGTGGGTATGGGTAACATCGCTGGGGTAGCTGCTGCTATCGGTTTCGGTGGTCCAGGCGCCGTTTTCTGGATGTGGGTTGTGGCCTTTTTGGGCGCTTCTACCGCTTATATTGAGTCTACTTTAGGTCAGATTTATAAAGAACGTGATGTCGTCACGGGTGAATATCGTGGTGGCCCTGCTTATTACTTTGAGCGCGCACTTGGTCAGAAATGGTACGGTGTTTTGTTTGCTATAGCATCGATTGTGGCTTGTGGCATATTCTTACCTGGTGTACAAGCAAACGGCGTCATCAACGCTGTCGCTCAAGTTGCAGGTGAAGGCTCAGCTCTGAACTTCATGGGAATAGAAACGGGTACTACTCGTATTGTTGCCCTTGGCATTGTTCTAGTCGTATTAGGCTTCATTATTTTCGGTGGTATCAAACGTATTGCTACCTTTACTGAATATGCTGTTCCTTTTATGGCACTAGGTTATATTGTACTAGCGCTACTTATCATGTTTGCAAACTTCAGTATGATTCCACAAGTATTTGGTGCAATCGTTGGCGATGCTTTCACTGCACAAGCAGGTTTTGGTGCTGCCATTGGTTGGGGCGTAAAACGTGGTATCTACTCTAATGAAGCAGGTCAAGGTACAGGTCCACATGCTGCTTCTGCTGCCGCTGTTGATCACCCTGCACAACAGGGTTTGGTACAGGCATTTTCAGTATATGTTGATACATTATTAGTATGTTCTGCTACCGCTTTCATGATCTTGTCTACTGGCATGTACAATATCCAAGGTACGCTACCAGACGGTCAGTTCATCGTACAGAACGTTGCCGCCACTACTGAAATCAATGCGCCTGCATTTACGCAGATGGCAATGGAATCAGTTTATGGTACTTTCGGTAATACTTTCATCGCAGTAGCAGTATTCTTTTTCGCCTTTACGACTATCTTGGCATATTACTATATCGCTGAAGTAAACATCTCATACCTGACTCGTTCTATGGGTACGGGAGCCAGTAAAACTGGTCAGTTTATCGTTAAGCTTATAATCATGTTTATGGTTGCTTATGGTGCTCTAAATAGCTCAGGATATATCTGGGGACTTGGCGATGTTGGTGTTGGTCTAATGGCTTGGTTAAACATCCTTGGTATCATTGTAATTTTCTTTGTCGCACGCCCTGCTATCGATATCCTAAGAGATTACGAAGCACAGCTTAAAGCAGGTGGTGGTACGACTGCTAAGAGATTCGTTTTTGATCCTGCTAAATTTGGTATCAAAAATGCACCATACTGGGAAGAGCGTCATCTAGAAGAGCAAAAGAAAATGAACGCAGACCCTTTACGTAAATAATCTTTTACTAAACGTTTTTATTGTTCAATCATGCTAACTGCAAATAAAAGCCCGAGACTATGTTCTCGGGCTTTTTATTTTTGAATAACTCTATACCTCATTATAAAATAGCTCCTCAATAAACATTGAAACTCACGTTCATACAGGCTATTTTAATATCTTAAAATCATTCTATCGTTTCTCAATGTTGACCTCAGTTTGAAGTAGTACTCAATAACTACTTTATTCTCTGACTGTCCTTTTACAAAGCTCACTCTGACACTTTATGACCTAATAATGATTAGATAACTGCATCAATCTAGGTAGCAAATAGTACATCAATACGCCCCTTCATCGATCTCCTTATTTGAAGCTCCCTATTCTTAAATGGTAGACACAAAAAAGCCCAGCACGATGGCTGGGCCTTCTTTCATGAACTTATAAACTAAAAATCTATAATTTAGTAAACAGATTATTCAGGCATCAATACTGCATCGATAGTATGAACCACACCGTTGGTTGCCATGATATCTGTACCAGTGATGTTTGCTGTGTTACCAGTAGCATCAGTAATTACATTATCTTCGCTGATAGAGATAGTTGCACCGTTTGCTGTTTCGATATCAGTACCATATGGGATATCAGCAGCTTTTACTTCCATTGCCAATACATGGTATGGGAGCACTGTATTTAGCAAGTCAGTATTTGCAAGTAGCTCTTCTTGAGTAACACCTAGTTTTTCTAATACTGGGGCAAATGCATCATCAGTTGGTGCAAATACAGTGTGCTTAGTATCTTCCATCAACATAGTGTCAAGGCCTGCCGCTTGTAGTGCAGCGGTTAAGATCGTTAGGTTTTCATTCTCTGCTGCAATTTCAGCGATTGTTTGAGTCGCTTCCATGTCCATTTCAGCCATTGGCTCTGCTTCTACAGCGGTATCTGTCTCAGCCATTGGCTCAACGACCGTTTCTTCTGTAGTTACTTCAGGTTCAGTTGGCTCTGCAACTGTTTCGGTATCGTTACAAGCGGCTAATGACATGGCTGCGGTTACAACTGCGATAGATAATAAATTCTTCTTTAACATGAGATAATTCCTTTTTGAGTAAATAATTGATTGAGAGGTTTAATTAAATTAATAACTTTCCATAAATATAATGCCGACTGAGGATTGATAAATTTATCAATTATTCAGTCATAGTATCTAGACCGTCATATTGATAGTTATCAGTCTAACGGTTTAATTTTCAATTGGTATTTACTTAGGTAGCGACACTGTATCAATCACGTATATAGCATTGTTTGCTTGTATATCAGTTATTGCATTACCTTAGAACAAAGTGCTGATTAGCTTTTTTAAGACCTTGTTTGCAATAACTAAACTTTTAGAAATTGAAAGTCAGGTCAATAAAACTTTAAATCTTGAAGCAGCCACTGTCTGATAA
>NZ_JBQSVK010000013.1:0-80218 GCF_052376195.1 Psychrobacter sp. AOP7-B1-25 | reverse complement strand
CTGTGCTGCCCGTGGTCGGCTTTTAGACTGATCTTGTTATCTTTGCTCATGTCTTAAGTCCTCCACGTTAAAGGCTATTTCTGCTATTTTTACAGATAGATTTTTTAGTGACTCCACTTGTCGGCTGCCTGTAGGTAGTAAGCTGCCTAGTATCTTGGTTTCTAGCTCTGCAAGCTCTGTCATAGTATTAATAATGGTTACATTAGCGTGTAAGGTAATAATGAGCTGATCTATAAAATCTTCGTTTATCATCAAAAAGCCCTGTTCTTTGAGCCTGCTCATTACTTCGTTGACCAGTTCGTCATTACTCATGATTGCACCCCATTAGCTAGATTATCGGTATCAATCCAATAGACGTTCCAATGCTTGCCGTCTTTACTTACTCGCTTGCGCTGTATGGTTAAGCCTGTATTTTCTAACTGGTTAATGCGAGTGGGTAGCGTGGCGATTTTATAAAGTTCGATAGCTTGCCAGCGTGTGATTGATTGGCCAGTCAAAAGGTGATCTTTAATGATTTGGTTTTGGCTGCGTTTTAGCTTATCCATGATTAAGCCCCCTCATTAGTAGCGTTTATATAGTCCACAATATCGCTACCTTTAAAGTAGTAAACGCCATTGATAGATAACGGCTTTGTTATCGTGCCAGCTTTGATCCAGCGTCTAATGGTTTCAGGGTGTTTTTGGAATACATCGGCTATCTGCTTAACCTGATAAAGCTCTTTTGGGTTCGCTAATAGGTAAGCTAGGTTTAGCTTATTGGTGGGTGCTGCGTGGGTAGTGTTAGGCATTGCCTTAACTCCTATTCAGTTGATGAAAGTTGTTAAGGCTTATTGTGCGGTGTGGGGTGTTGTTAAAAATTAAAGTTAATTAATTAAAGTTAAAGTTAAGATTTTTTCAGCGGTTGTTTATAGAGAATATCCGTATATTCTTGAATAGACGCACTAATTTTAGCTATGTTGGCTTTTAGACCGTTTGTGTCTTCATCAGCTATCTTTAAGTCATCAATTGCAAACTGATAAATAGCTTTGCTGATTTGAGTAGCATTTGGTTTGTTGTCACCAATAGTATAAGCATTAGATTTGCTGGCAAGTAGTAAGGCTAAAATAGCTATTAACTTTTTATCTTGTGATCTGCTATTTAGCGGCTCATTATCATGGGTTCCTGTTTCTTGCTTAGTTTCTTTATTTTCGTTTGGTAAAGGCTCCTCACCAGTAATGAATTTAAATGCTGCTTGAAGTTTTTCATGATCCAGTCGTATAAGCTTCTTAAAACTATTATTATCTTTAGGAGAATTTTTTGTCTTCTCGTATTCAGATAGGCTAGTTTCTATCCTTTTAAAAACTCTTACAGACATATCGTTATTCATATCGACTAAATTTGCTGTAACTGAGTCACATATATAGACTGTATAGTTATATAGACGGGCTTCACTAAAGCTTAGGTTAAAGGGTTTAATGTATTCAAGTTTTTCTAAATCGTTAAGCTTTAAATAAAAGTTATTATTTACATCTTGATATTCTTCATAGCTTGGCGCGTCCTTAACTTCATAGTAAAGATCAAAGCTGTCTAAATATTCCATATAAATAAAATATCCATCTATACTTATCTGTTTAAAAAGTTCATCTATATTTTTATCAATTGCATCAACTTGCATGCCTTTGCAAACTCGATAATGCTTATCAGCTTCATAGGAATTTATATCTTTATCAAAACCATTGTAAAGCAGCCATGAAACAACGGTTTCAACTGGTTCTTTTAATTTAAACGATAGATATAGAATAAAGTCATCTATATAAATATAATTTTCTTCAAAATCACTTTTTGGCTTATCCATCAATCCCATAACCATGCCTTACTTGTCATTCATACCTTAATAAGAATAGGTGCAAGGCATGCCAGCCTAAGGCATGAAATGGCTGGCGTTCGGGTAATTAATCCTAGCCTTGCATGGTCATTGTAGCGGTGTTTAGTCGCTAAATAAGGTTATGCTGTTAATCGTTTATCCATTCTTACTAGGCTTTGACCATACCCAGTGATCTTTAAGGTGATATTGTCATGCTTTTTAGATAGGCGTTGCACCTCTATAACTGCCAACTCATAAGGTAACGAGTTTCTTAATATTTTGCCGCTATCTGTCTTAAGATTGATAGGCTCATCATCACGCAAAATAGAATAAGTAGGCACATACATAAAGCCGTCATATTCTGCACCATCTGGCGGTAAACTATCCCAAAATGCGCGGTCATCTAATTGCTGGCGTGTTGGTTTGGTGTCTAAAATCATCATGGCTTATGCTCCAATTTTGGGGTTAATAACTGCGCTATCATTGATTAAATGGGTCATGCTTTCATGGTCGTTCTGTATCATTGCAGACGTATTGCTTAAGCTGTCTATCATCATATTAATAGCGCCTTTTAACTGTGCTGTGTCATTGCTTTCACTTGCCAGCCTTGCCACTGCTATAGCGTTTTCTATGCGCTCGATTTGGTAAAGCATGTTTACGTGCAAGTCATCTAGACAAAAAGCGTTAATAGCAATTGCGCTTTCATGGTTAATATCATTCATTGTGTCGATCTCCTTTGGTGGGTTTTGTTGGTTAGGTTTTAGCCGTGGTTCTGTTTGGCTGCTTTCTTAAAATCAGCATGAATAACATTGTCAAACTTACCAGCCTTTATATCGTCTAGGTAGTTGGCCCATGCTGTCATCATCTCGGCTCGTTGCTCTAGTCCAGTCATGCGATTGTATGCAGTGCCATAAGCGTTAAGCATGCGGTGACCTAGTGCCAGTTCGGTTATCAGTTCGTCATAGCCTAGCCGCTCCATCAGCATAGTTTTTGCGCTACTTCTAAAACCATGTGGGCTATGAATACCTTTATAGCCTTGCCCGTTATTCATTAGATCACTGTTTAATACTTTGTTTATTTCTTGCGTATGGTGGTAAGGCTCAGTTCTACGCCTTGGATTATGGAATACATACTTGCTATCACCTGTCATGCTTTGCATCTGCTCCAATATAGCTATGGCTTGCGGTGCTAGTGGTATTACCATGCTTTCTACCATATCTGCCCTAGTGCCTGATTTTTGCGGCTTAAGCTCCCATTGTTTTTTAAACCAATGAATATCTGCCCATTGCATAGCGCAAGCATCACCTACGCGAGTAAAGGTAAGGGCTAGTAGCTGTAATATGTGCTTATTATATAACTGGCTTGCATCATCTAGCTGCTCAATATCTCTTAGCAGTTCGGCAAATTCTTTGGGGTCTGTTAATGATGGGTAGTGAACAGCTTTATGAGTCTTTAACGTGCCTTGTAGGTCACTGGCTGGGTTGTACTCAATCACCCTATGTTTTTTGGCTAGCTGTAAAATACTTTTTAACAGTATTTTTACTTGTAGGCCTTTAACTGGGCTTGTCTTTTGTATGTCAGTTATAAACTTTATGACCATGCTAGGTGCTATCTCTGTAACCCTCATATGCCCTAACTGCTTTTGAATAGGCTTTAACAACACTTGATTGTTATATAGTGTTTTGGGGCTTAGGTTTTTGCTGGCTTGCAATTCTTGCCACTCGCTAATGAAGTGATCTAGTGTGTTGAGCCTATCTAGTAACTCGTTTTGTCTTTCTAGCTCTTTATGCTCTAAAGGGTCTATATCCTTGGCTAGCAGTGTCATGTTGTTTCTGTACATGTCTTTAGCATCAGCAAGGCTTAACGCTGGGTATTGTCCTAGCGTCATGTAAGGGCGTTTGCTTGTTATTGGGTGGCTGTATCTATGTCTAAAATCCACTGCAGCATCTAAGCCGTTCTTATGTGGTCTTATCCGTACTTCTAGACCTTTATAGCCAGCGATTGGATAGCTAACAGTCTTGCCAGCTTGGATAGTTTCCTTGGTAGCTTTTTGAATTTGTGAGTCTAGTTTTATCGCTTTTGTGGTCATATCCCTTTGCCTTTACCTTGGTAGCCAACTTGGTAGCCATTTTGTTAATACTGGTAGCCATTTTGTTAATACTGGTAGCCATTTTGGTAGCCATTTTGGTAGCCATTTAAAATGCTTTATATCGTGGCATAATGTTGTACGTTGTTAGATATGTTATAGCTAAAACGGCCGTATATCAAGGTTTTTAAAGGGTTTTGCAGTATTTTTTATTGAACGTTGTTTTTTGATGTAGGAAAAAATAGAGTTAAAAGATACTGGCTATTGCCAGTCTTTTTTGTTGCCAATGAATGAGCAAAGTGTAAAACTGATTATTTATTTCTACTAATCTGCTTATAATAAGAACACTATAAATAGAACCTTAATCAAGCCAATACACACAACTAAAACTAATAAGGACTTTACAATGGCCAAGCCAACGACAGAAACCATTCACCTACCTGATTTCCCAGTAACTATCGTACGCAAGCTTGCGGGTAATTTCATTCATGATGAAATCAATTTAAAAGAAATGGTCGCTAATACCGATAAAGGCCTTATTCTGTATTTTTACCCCAAAGACAACACGCCAGGCTGTACCACACAGGCAACAGAATTTACCTCGCACCTTCATGACTTTGACGAATTGGGCTACGACATTATCGGCGTCTCTCGTGATAGCGTCGAATCTCATGAAAAGTTTATCGACAAGTATGACCTACAAATTCCACTTATCAGTGATACTGATGAAAAGTTATGCCAGTATTTTGACGTTATCAAAGAAAAAAATATGTATGGCAAAGTCACGCTAGGCCTTGTACGTTCAGCATTTGTATTCAATAAAGACAGCGAACTGACTCATGCGCAGCGTAATCTACGTGCCAAAGACTATACCAGTCGTTTACTGACTATATTAGCGCCGTAATTATTGGTTCTATCATTGAATCAGTATCCGTCATAATTATAAAAACTGAATAAAAAATATAAGCTAAAAATTCAGTCTATTATTGAATATAACTTTCCCCTATTAGAGAATAATATGAATAAAAAAACTGACACTACCACTGACGATACGTCAAAAGAAGCCACGCGCAAAGTATCCGTCGCCATTATTGGCGCTGGTACCGCAGGACAAAATGCTTTTCGCCAAGCAAGTAAAATCAAGGACGACGTGGTCATCATAAACGAAGGGTTTTGGACCACGACCTGTATTGCCGTTGGCTGTATGCCTAGTAAGTTGCTAATTGCAGCTGCTGATCGTGCACACGATACCAATCATTCTGCTGAATTTGGTATTCATGCAACGGCACAAATAGATGGCAAACGAGTAATGGAGCGTGTACGTGATGAACGCAGTCATTTTGCCAGCTATATCAAGAAACAAGTACACAGCTGGCCTGATCATAAAAAAATCGATGGTCATGCTCATATCAATGAACAAGGTTTAATTGAGGTCAATGATGAGCTGATTGCCGCTGAGCAAATCATTGTCGCTACAGGTAGCTCGCCGTTTATCCCTGATGGATGGGCTAGCAAGCTTGGTGATACCATGCTTACTTCTGACAGTGTCTTTGAGCTTGAAGACTTACCAAAAACTATGGCTGTCGTTGGTGCTGGTGCCATTGGTCTAGAGCTTGCGCAAGCATTTACGCGTTTAGGTGTAGAAGTTACGCTGTTAAACCGCGTCAAACAAGTCGCTGGTCTACAAGACGACGATATCAATCATAAAGCTATCGATTGCTTAAGTCGTGAATTGACCATGCATTTGGGAAGCAAAATTACGGATGTTGGTACAAAATCTACTGAAGATAATGCCTCTGAGAGTAGTGGAAACAATAAAAATACCACTGCATTTATCGAATATGAAGATAGCGCAGGCAAGTCTCAACAATGGCAAGGTGAATACGTATTAGTTGCTACTGGTCGTCGCAACAATATTAAGCAGCTAGGAATTGAAAACTTAGGTGTTGAGCTAGACGATAAGAACCGTCCGAAAGATTTGAGTAAAAAAACAGGTCAGATTGGCGACTTAAACGTCTATATCGTTGGTGATGCCAATGCCAATATTCCACTATTACATGTAGCCAGTGATGAGGGCTATAGTGCAGGCAACATGGTTTGTGAAAATACAGAAGGGGCTTATATCCGCCCACCTGCCCCACCTTTCTCTATCGTCTTTTGCTCACCACAAATTGTTAATATTGGTATGTCTCTACCAGAGATTCAAGAAGACTCAGAGTTGGAGTTTGTCATCGGTAGCGTAAGCTTTGACAATCAAGGGCGTAGTCGTGTGATGGGAGTTAATTGTGGTCTGCTACACATCTATGGCTGCAAAAAAACAGATAAGATTCTAGGTGCTAGCATGGTCGGCCCTGATGCCGAGTATATTGGACACATACTTGCTACTGCTATTACTAATGACTTAAGCATCAAAGCCTTGCTAGACACGCCTTTTTATCATCCAACGATATTAGAGGGACTACGCACAGCACTACGCGATGTTCAATATAAAATGGAGATCCCTTTCCAGTCTCAAGACGCACAAGAAGACAACTTTTAACGGTTTATATTTTTTAGCCCAATAAAACTTTTGGAATTTAACTCTCTAGACTGAATCATTGCTTATATCACGTGTGATTGTATGGTCAGCTTGATATAATTTGTAGACAGCTATTTCATGTATAACGTTTTTTATAATCGCAACCTGCATGGACGAAACAATGCCAATTGCTAGTATTACTGACTTCTTCAAAGAAATTGTTCATGACTTACATACTAGTCTTTACCTTGCTCTTGGCGGCTCTATAGATGAGGACTCACTTAATTGGTCCTCACAAGCAGCAGAACTGGTCAGCACTGGCATCAAAATCCTAATACTGCTTGCGGTATTGGGATTTTTTTATTGGTTGGCCAATTATATTCTTAGGCAGAGCCGAGCCAAAATTCGATTGAATGAACGCCGTACTAAGATTGCCCGTTCAGTCTTACGCTATATATGGATTGTCGCAAGTCTAATCGCCATCATGAGTCAGATAAACTTTGAACCAGAAACCATTAAAGCCACCGCAAAGGCGAGCACTTGGGCCGGTATCTATTACGTACTTTGGGCATCATCAGGACAGATCATTCATAGAGTCTTACAGCACTATGGCCTCAACGCTTCAATAGAGCAGTTGCTTAAAAACATCTTATCCGTACTGCTGTTGGTACTTGGGCTTGCCAGCGTTATGGCACAATTTGGCTTTGATATTGTGTCGTTGGTTGCTGGTTTAGGTATTGTTGGTTTGGCAGTGGGTTTCGCCGCTCAGTCTACTCTTGCTAATTTCATCGCTGGTATTACTATTTTGCTTGAGCAGTCCTTTCAGGTTGGTGATTGGATTCATATCAATGACACTGAGGGACGCGTGGTACTTATCGCGCTGCGGACTACTCATATCCTTACTCGTGACAATATTACGGTCATCATTCCAAACTCTAACGTTGCCTCCTCTGAAGTGATCAATCTGACTTCTAAAAACTTCATACGTTTTGATATTCGCGTACGTATCGCATTTGAGGATGACATTGAGACAGCTCGCCAAGAAATATTACAGGTGCTGAGCGATACCGATGTAGTGCTTAATCGGCCTGAAACCTCAGCGACCGTCGCAGAAATTGGCGAGTATGGGGTGTTTTTTATCGTACGTTTTTGGGTCAAGCCAGCAGCCGTTGCGCGTATGCCAAAGATTAAAGAGGGCCTAAAAGAAGATATCAAAGTTGCCTTTGATGCTGCAAATATCTCTACCCCTTATCCTCATATGCGGTTACTCATGCCAAAAGACATTGATTACCCTATTGCCACTAAGCCTTTTGCAACCACCACTCAAATTCTCCCAGAGAAATTACCACTGACCAAGGATGAGTAGACAATTTATTCTTATGCATTTGGCTATCACATCTTCAAATCTTAAACACGACCACTTTGAACTATCCTACTGTGAATTATGGTAAAATTGCTGGTTACACCGATTATCTTATTATTTGCTTTTTTGTCAATTTAGCCCACAGGTACCCGTATGACCGAACAAACCGCGCCCACATCTCTAGCAGCAGCTTCACCAGAGTTGTCGCTTGATCTTATTATTACCTGTGCCGATGGGCTTGAGGCACCACTGCAAACTGAGCTAACCAGTTTTGGCATTGACAGCGAAATCAAAAGTACTGGCCGTCTGACCGTAACTGGCGGCTTACGTGAGCTATATACTATCTGCCTTTGGTCACGTGTGGCCTCACGAGTACTGATGCTGATTAAACGTAAAAATATCAACGCAGAATACGACGTTGCAGAACAGCTATATGGCTTGGCAAAATCGGTCAATTGGACTGAGCAATTTAGCCTAGAGCAAACCTTTGCTATTCGTCTGTCTGTTGATAAGCGTGTCGCCGTCAGTCAGCAGTTTGCTATGCTACGTATCAAAGATGCGATTGCCGATACGTTCAATGAAGTCTACGACAGCCGCCCTAACGTCGATAGCAAAAACCCAGACTTCTCTGTTTTTGCAACCATCAATGACAAGCAAGCCGAGTTGTATTTAGATTTATCAGGTACCAGTTTACATCGCCGTGGTTACCGTGTGGCTATGACAGAAGCGCCGCTAAAAGAAAACTTGGCAGCAGCACTACTCTATAGCGCTGGTTGGCATAAGAAAAACGAAGCCGGTGACGCGCCATTCTACAATGCGTTAATCGACCCAATGTGTGGTTCTGGTACATTCCTTATCGAAGCGCTACTCATGCATTGCGACTATGCCGTGGGTATCGACAAGGCTGCCAATCAATTTGGTTTTTATCAATGGCAGCATCATGATGAGACGCTATGGCAAGAGATGATCGATGATGCCCAAACGCGTTTCCGAGAAGCGTTAGAGGTTGCCAATGAGCAGCCTGATACGTTGCCACTCATGTTAGGATTTGATGCTGATAGTGGTGCGGTTCTTGCGACAGAAAAAAACCTGATTGCAGCAGGTCTACAAGATATTTTACCGCTACTCGATATCGAGCGTCGTGCGCTTGACCAACTCAGCAATGTACTCAAGCCATTAGTTAGCGATGGTCGACTGAGCAGTCCTTTGGTCATCACTAACCCACCTTATGGTGAGCGTTTGGGTGATGAAGAAATGATTAAGCCGTTGTACCAAGCGATTGGGCTTATCTTGCAAGACAGCTTCGCTGGTAGCGGTATTGATCCGATGCTTGGTATCTTGGCTGCCAATGTCGAACAGGTCGATATCTTACCGATTAAAGAACCAAAAACGTTACGCTGTCATAATGGCGCCATCACTGTTTATTTCCGCTACGGAACACTTATCTCGGGACAAACGGGTAATCTTGTCAGCCGTTTCGAAAAGCGTGAGATTGAAGTAGAAGAAGGACAAGACTTTGTCAATCGCTTACAAAAAAATCTTGCTAAGCTTAAAAAATTGGCTAAGAAAGATAATGTAAGTAATATACGTGTCTATGATGCTGATTTGCCAGACTTCAAAGTCGCAATCGATTTATACGGTGACTATGCTCATGTACAAGAATATGCGCCACCAAAGACAATACCACCTGAGACTGCAAAAAAACGCTTTAACTTGGCATTAATGGGTATTCGCGAAGTCTTTGATATTAACCGTGAACAGGTCTTCATCAAAACGCGTGCCCGTCAGTCTGGTAACGACCAATACAGCAAGCAAAACACCACGGAAAAACGAGGCAAGTTTCATGTTGCGCGTGAAGATGGTGCGTATATCTATGTCAACTTTACAGATTATTTAGATACTGGCCTGTTTATCGATCACCGTAATATGCGTGCTCGTATCAAGGCCAACAGTCGCGATAAAGCAGTACTTAACCTATTCGCTTATACTTGTACCGCAAGCTTGCATGCAGCGCTCGCTGGTGCGAAAAAAGTTACTAGCGTTGATTTGTCACAGAACTATCTAGACTGGGGTAAGCAAAACTTTGTCTTAAACGGTTTAGACGTTAGTCGCAACAAATACCAATTCGTTGCTGCTGACATCTTTGAATGGATTAAAGATAATACTGAGCAGTTCGATGTTATCTTTATTGATCCACCGACTTTCTCAAACTCTAAGAAATTTCAAGGTACCTTTGATGTGCAACGTGATCATGCTGCACTGATTAACCGTGCAATGAACCGTCTCACTTCTGATGGCGTCTTGTATTTTTCTAATAACTTTACTCGCTTTGAGCTAGATGAGCAGTTGACTCAGCGTTATGACATCGTTGATATCACTCAAAAAACCATTGGTTTTGATTTCAATATCAAGAAACCCATTCATCAAAGCTTTGAGATTCGTCATCGTCAAAGTCTATAATTCAAGATATGAGACTTAAGGTCCATAAACAGGGTTTATATATATTAAGACTACATATTTATAGTGGTAGTCTAAGTACCTGAAAATTCTGTTTTTTGCCAAATGTATATGAAATATAATAATGACCCAATCAGCTTTGATTGGGTCATTTTTTGTTGTTATGATAGAGCGTTACTAGGCGATGGATTTGCGCAGTTGTTGTGCAAGCATCGCCTTTTTTCGATAATTTTATAAAACCACTAATTTCTAATAAGAAGGATAAAACCATGGCTTTATCACTTAATAAAGGCGGTAATTTATCGCTAACGAAAACTGACCCAAATTTGACCAAGCTACTTATCGGTCTTGGTTGGGATGAGCGTGCCACTTCTGGTGCTGAGTTCGATCTTGATGCCAGCGTGTTCTTACTAAATGGCGCAGGTAAAGTGCGCGGCGATCATGACTTTATCTTCTACAATCAGCTGAAGTCTGACAATGGTGCTGTTGAACACACTGGTGACAATCGTACTGGCGAAGGCGACGGTGATGATGAAGTTATCAAAGTAAACCTAACCCAAGTACCTGCTGACGTGGATAAAGTAGTCGTAACCGTTACTATTCATGACGCTGCTGCTCGCAGTCAAAACTTTGGTCAAGTCGCCAACGCCTTTATCCGTGTTGTTAACGAAGAGACTGGCACCGAAGTCGTACGTTTTGATCTAGCAGAAGATTACTCTGTTGAGACAGCGATGGTGTTTGGCGAAGTATATCGTCACAATGGCGAATGGAAATTCCGTGCTGTTGGTCAAGGCTATTCGGGTGGCTTGCAAGCGATGTGTCAGCAGTACGGTGTTGACATCTAAAACCATTGTTAACTGGTATTTAGTCTATTATTAGTCACCGTAATCACGTCCAAAATAGCAAACCGCCATCGTTGCAAATAGTCACAATTTTTAATGGCCAAATGACTAGTAATGCTTTACGTTTCGTTTAAAATTATGCATAAAAAGTGGTTAGTCATAACCACTTTTTTGCGGTTCATGCCTATACTAGGTAGACCTTAGCTTTACGCAACCAGACAGGATGTGTCATGAGACATTTTTATTTAGACTTTATCTTCACAGCGATTGCTTTGGCAATAGCAGCATGGTGGGGATATTCACATGGCGGTATGGGCGGCTTAATAGCCACTCTTTCTATTACCGCTATTTTGGCCGTCATGGAGATTTCATTATCTTTTGATAATGCGGTGGTCAATGCTTCAGTCCTTAAGGGCTGGGACGAATTTTGGAAAAAGATATTTTTAACCGTTGGTATTCTAATCGCTGTATTCGGTATGCGCTTGGTTTTCCCTATTGTCATCGTCGCCGTTACTGCTGACCTTGGCATGATGCAAGTAATCGATTTAGCATTGAATAACCCTCAAGAGTACTCAGCAAGACTGATGGCTCACCATGCAGAAATCTCAGCATTTGGTGGTATCTTCTTACTTTTAGTATTCTTGAACTTTATTTTTGATGACAAAGACGTACATTGGTTCAGCTGGCTTGAAAGCCGTTTAGCAAAGCTAGGTAAAGTCGATGCTATGAGCGTATTTGTCGCACTTATTGTGCTGATGATTGCGGTATCATGGGCCAATGATAATCAAGCAAGCGCTGTCTTAATCGCTGGTGTTTGGGGTATCTTAGTTTACCTTGGCGTACAGGTCGTATCTGGCATGCTTGAGGGCGATCTTGAAGAAGACCTAGAAAACGAAGAAAACGGTTCGGGCGCTGCGGCGACCAGTGCCATCATGAAAGGCGGTATCATTGGTTTCTTATACCTAGAAGTTTTAGATGCCTCATTCAGTTTTGATGGTGTAATTGGCGCATTTGCAATTACCAATGACGTGATTGTTATCATGCTAGGTCTTGCGATTGGTGCGATGTTCGTACGTTCTATGACTATCTTCTTGGTAGATAAAGGCACGCTTGACGAGTTCATCTATCTTGAGCATGGCGCACATTATGCAATCGGTGCGTTGGCATTGATTATGCTATTGTCAGTGAAGTTCCATGTACCAGAGATTATCACTGGTCTGATTGGTATTGCCTTTATTGGTTGGGCGCTGCTAGCATCACTTCAGCATCGTAAGGCTGAGAAAGCTAGCCTAAACTAAGGTATGTTCTCAGTATAATACCGTCTGTATCTAGCTATACATCTAAGCAGGTCATACCACAAGGTATGGCCTGCTTTTTTGTCATACTATTTTTGCCATACAACTAGAGCGCGGTGAGATACTCAAATATCAGAATATTCAATAATTGAAATAATCAATGATTAAAATGGCACTTATTCCGTTACTATCGTCCTATCTTCAATTAAAATCCTTGACCTTAAACTACCCCATAAAAATAAGACCATACAATCAATATGCAAAAAATTCTTGATGATATTGCCGCAGAAATGGCAAGAGAAACTGACCGTGGAAAAGTGGCAGATTATATTCCGCAATTGGCCCATATCGATCCTAATCAGTTCGGTATTGCCGTAGCGACTCCAGATGGGAAAATGTATGTAGCAGGTGATGCAAGCACTCTGTTTTCCATCCAAAGTATCTCAAAGGTGTTTACCTTGACCATTGGTCTTGGCAAGCTAGGTGACACGCTTTGGACGCACGTCGGGCGTGAGCCATCTGGCGATCCCTTTAATTCAATTGTGATGCTCGAACATGAGACTGGCCGACCACGTAACCCATTTATCAATGCCGGTGCCATTGCTGTGGTAGATGCTATTATGATGGGGCATGAACCCAAAGAAACACTGGGTGAGATTCTTCAATTTGTTCACCTCATTGCAGATGATGAGTCAATTCGCTTTGATCACAAAGTAGCGGCTTCTGAAATGGCGCACAAAGACCGAAACGCTTCTCTGGCGCACTTTATGAAATCCTTTGGTCGTTTAAAACACGATGTAGATAATGTGTTAGGTACGTATTTTCATCAATGTTCAATTGAAATGAATTGCCAACAGTTAGCCAGTGCCGGTCTTTATCTGGTGTCTAACGGAGTTGATAAGCACTCAGGAATACGTGTCATCAATGAAAACCGAGCACGCCGTATTAACTCGTTGATGATGATGTGTGGTCATTACGATGGTTCTGGCGAATTCGCTTATCGCGTGGGCTTACCAGGTAAAAGCGGGGTTGGTGGCGGGATTTTAACCATAGCACCTGGTAAAGGTTCTATCGCTGTTTGGTCACCAGGGCTTGATCATGTAGGCAACTCTAAGCTTGGGTTAAAAGCGTTAGAGCGTTTCGTACAAAAAACAGGCTGGTCGGTTTTTGCAGAATAAGAGCTACATGGACATTTGTACAAATAGGCTTTTGATACCACGCCATGCTCATACTCTTTTATACTAACTACGAAGCACATATAAGCCATAAGTTGATTTAATCTAAGCTCGTATAGTAAATCGGTGCTTTTTTAATCGTTTATTTTCTTTAAAGTACCCTTGCGCTAAACTTTCCTCGTATGAAACATTACTTTTCATAACAATATCTTAACGACTATTGCTAAGTTGATTAGAAATTATCAAAGATACAGAAGTATTATGTCCTTTAGTAAGCATATAGTAAGTGCACAAAATACGCCTTGCTTAGTGAGCGAACGCTTAGTATAGTAAAACCTAATGATATACAGTACATGGCACACAGCTAAGTTACTTATACTGTTCCAGCTGGTATATCAGTCACTGCACAACTTTTATTTAGTTTCTTTTTTATTATCCAATCCACTTAACTATTAATCCAAAGGATATTTGTATGGCTATTAGCTTAACAAAAGGCGGCAACGTAAACTTATCAAAAGAAGCGCCAGGTTTAACCAACATTACAGTCGGTCTAGGCTGGGATCCACGTGCCACTGACGGCCAAGAGTTTGACTTAGATGCAATCGGTTTTTTGATCAATGAAGCAGGTAAAGTTCGTAATGATCAAGACTTTATCTTTTTTAACAACCTAAAATCAGATAACGGCGCTGTTGAGCATACTGGTGATAACCGTACTGGCGAAGGCGATGGTGATGACGAAAAAATCAGAATCAATCTTGGTAGCATTCCAGCTGACGTTAACAAAGTAGCTATCTGTGCAATCATCTATGAAGGCCAAGCACGTAACCAAAACTTCGGTCAAGTTGGTGATGCTTATATCCGCGTTGTAAACGACAATGGCGAATCTGAAATCGCTCGTTATGACCTATCAGAAGACGGTAGCACTGAAACAGCAATGATCTTTGGCGAATTGTATCGTCATAGCGGTGACTGGAAATTCCGTGCTGTAGGTCAAGGTTTCAGTGGTGGTCTTGGACCATTAGCAGCCTCTTATGGCGTAAATGTTTAACGTTAAAACTAACGTAAACGTTTAGCAAGCCGATTCTCATAACTAGAAGTCTGGTTATGATCTAATAAGCCATCAAGTGTGCCCTTTTAACGCATTTGATGGCTTTAAATTTAATTGGCTTACCATTAGAATTATAGAGTCTATAAAAGCACGCACACATATTAAGAGCACCTAACAAAGATATTAGAATAAGGATTTGCAAGCCATGGCCGCAACATTCAGTTTAATCGGTACTATTGAACCTTTTTTGCATTGTAACCTTAAAAAAGGCGATTCAATTTATTGTGAAGCCAATGCGATGGTAATGATGGAGTCTAACCTTGAGCTGAAAGGTAAGCTGCAAGGTGGCCTGATGCAGTCACTGATGCGCCGCTTTGCAAACGATGAATCATTGTTTCAACAGCAGATTGAAGCAGTTAATGGTGAAGGTGACTGTTTGCTTGCGCCCACGCTCGATGGTGATATGCAAATCATAGAAGTTAGCAAGCAGCAATATACACTGAGTGATGGTGCGTTTGTCGCAGCCCAAACTGGCGTCGATATCAGAGCCAATATTCAGCGCAATCTAGGCGGGGCTGTTTTTGGTGACACAGGCGGCTTTATGGTGATGCAGACACAAGGTCAAGGTCAGGTCGTGGTATCTGGTTTTGGCTCGTTGTTTGAGATTGATGTTACACCAGACAAAGACGTCATCATTGATAACGGTCATGTGGTCTGCTGGGATTCAAATCTTGAGTATAAACTGTCAGTTTCGACCAGTAAGAAAAAAGGCATCATGAGCAATATCATCAACTCCGTCACCAGTGGCGAAGGTATGGTTTTGAACTTCTCTGGTACTGGTAAAGTTATTATTTGCTCTCGAAATCGTGACAGCTACCAAGGTTGGTTGCAAAGTGTATTAGGCAGTAGCTCAGGTGGACGTGGCGGCAGTGGTGGGTTTTTAGATAACATCTTATAGCATCTCTTAGCACTATTTTAAACGGTTTTACTCACAACTATTATAAGGATACTCACATGGCAGTTAGTCTTCAAAAAGGTCAAAAAATCTCCCTAAGCAAAGAAGCTGGCGGCGATCTTACTCAAGTTAAATTGGGTCTAGGCTGGGACGTTGCTCAAGGGCCACAGGACAAAAAAGGTGGCTTCTTAGGGAAATTATTCGGCGGCGGTTCTGGTGGTGATTCTATTGATTTAGATGCATCATGCATCATGTTCGATGCCAATAAGCAAGCAGTCGATGCTATTTGGTTCAGTCAGCTAAAATCGAAGGACGGCAGCATCGTCCATACTGGTGATAATCGTACTGGTGACGGCGATGGCGATGATGAAGTCATCAATGTTGATCTCTCAAGAGTACCTGCCAATGTGGTCTCTCTAGTATTTACGGTTAATAGCTTTACTGGTCAGACATTCGAAACCGTAGAAAATGCGTTTTGCCGTATTGTCAACGCCAATAACAATAGCGAAGTAGCACGTTATAATCTGTCTGCACAAGGTGGACATACAGCAATGGTAATGGCAAAAGTCTATCGTCACAATAATGAATGGAAAATGCATGCTATTGGTGAGACAGCTTCTGGTCGCACCTTCCATGACTTGATGCCTGCTATCACACCGCATGCGTAATTGACTAGAGACTCTAACTGAATTATTCCCAATCTAGTTAAATAGTTTATTCCAAAGAAGAGCGGCCCATCTATCAGTAGATGGGCCGCTCTTCTTATATTTATTATTTATATGTTGAGAAGTACTATTTACGTCCACGCTTCCAGCTAAAGCCCCAGTTAAACGCTTTATCCATTTCTTGGTGACCTTTAAAGTATTGGTTGATACGCTCAACGTTGATACTACCTTGCTGATTAACCAAACGGGCAATGGCACACATCGGTAGATTACTAGCACCTTCGGTCAAACGTGTCTCAATCGGTGATTGCTCTGGTACATGGATAGTCACAACCCCATCAGTTTTTTCCCAATTGGGCGCACCTTCGTAGATAAAAGCAAAGATAAATACTTCTTCAATCTGCGACCATTGTTGACCATTAATATCTAGCCATTCACCGCCACTCACCTGCCCTGTTCTGTCATCAGCACGCAAGCAAACATATGGTGCTGATTGCAAACTACCAAAGCGATTGCCCAACGCTTGAATAAGGGTTTTTTCACCATTTTTTAGATGAATCATGGCGCCGACATCTAGATCGATACCACTTGATTGATGCTGCTTAAACAAGTCTCCTAGTAAGCCCTTTTTGGGCGCTTGCTTGTCGATATTTGGGCGTTGGTTCCAGTCCAAATTGACTGATATTTTGCCAAAGTCATCACGTTTTTTCAGATTGATGCTGGATTGATTCTTAGTTAAAGTTATTTTACTTAAGTTAATCGAAGGACTGGCTGGAATTGGTGGCGGCGTACTTGTCTGAGGTGCACTACGCGCTTTTTGCGTATTGATTGGTCGCTGCGTATTGATAGATTGAGACTGATTCTGAGGTGGTGTTTCATCAGCAATCTCAACGCCGAAGTGTTCAGATAGTGGCTTCAACCCACCATTAAATCCTTGCGCAATAAATCTAAATTTCCAGCTCCCTTGTCTGCGGTAGCATTCAGCCAATATAATCGCTTTTTCATTACGTCCAGCACTATTTAGCTGACAAGTCATCAATACTTGACTGCCTTGTAGTACCTGAATATCGACGTCACCCACTTGTGCAAGCGTTTGCGCACTAGAAAACGCTAATGCAATTTTCTCAATACTTGCAGGTTGTGCAGACAAGTTAACATCAAAAAATCCATCACTGTCATGACCACGGAAGCTAACGCTACCATCATCGCTACGTGTTTGACCATAAAACACCATGTCACCATCACCGCGTACTTTGCCGTCAGTAGTCAGACGATAAGCAGCACAATCAATGGCGTTTTGGCTTAAAATACGAATACTAATATTGTCAGTTGGTAATGGCGCATTGGCACCTGCAATTAATTTTTGAGATTGGTTTTGACTCATCATACGTCCTTTAGATTATTTATATGCTGTGGTCATTGTCATGCTGACTATCATCATATAGTAGCATGGATATTATGAATTTTTTGAACCAGACAATTGTGATATAAGCGAGAAAGTCATTCTTACAAGACCCTGTACCTACTCCATCAGAGGCATTTATAACGTCTATCATTCGTATATAATACGTTCTATTGAACCGTATACTTTTGCTAAAATTACTACTAGATTGCGAGAGCAACATTAAACTGCTCACTTCCCTACACTTGATGATAACGCTGAGAAAATTATGAATAACCTTGCTGACAATAGTAACTTTCCAAAACCAGTAGCAGCGTGGTTAGCTGAAGGTCAATCTAGCCAGCGTGATATGTTGGAGAGCTCACAAGCTCTAAAGAGCAACTCAACCACCCCTTTCCAAGTTATTGCCTCACACCGCTATGATAGACCTGAGATTTTTGAATTCGCCGATATGATTTATCGGGAGCCATCTAACTCAACCGTAGATACTGAGACTCAAATGACGAGCGAACCTGCCATACCGCGCTGGCAGTTCGTATTGGAACACGCGCAAAAGCACAATGTAAAAGTACTACTGACTGGGCGCAATGGTATTGATTATGAAGCACATCGTGAGAAATTCGACGCTGCTGGTATTCGCTTATTAACGGGAGCAACCAGCGTGGCGGCACTAGAGTCAATCGATGATAAATTTGCTTTTATGCAGCATTGTCATACTCACAATATCCCAGTGGCAGACGCATGGCGTTTTGACAATGCCGTAGAGCTTGAGGCCTTACTAGCTGAGCATGGTGACCAACCTCTATGCGTTAAACCTGTTGTCGGTATTTTTGCACAAGGGTTTTGGCGATTAGATACGGGTAAAGCAGATAGCACTGCGTATGATAGCTTTGAACACTTATACTTCACTGAAGGGAAAAAAATCAACACTGCACAATTTGTTAACGCCTATACCAACAGCCAAATGGTACGTGAGCGCCCTATTCCAATGCTCTTAATGCCTTACTTATCAGGGCAAGAATACTCTATTGATGTCGTCTGTGAATATGGTGAAGTTCTAGCTGCTGTCACTCGTCATAAAACAGGAAAGATACAACACATTGGTTACGAGCAGTCTGTCATGGATGTCGTAATCCCATTGATTAGAGCTTTTGGCTGTGATGGCATCGTCAGTGTACAAACCAAAGCGGACAGTAGCGGTCAGCACCGTGTTCTTGAGATTAATAGCCGCCCATCAGGTGGTATTGGTTATACCTTTCATAGTGGAATTGACCTGACACAAGTTGGATTTTCTTATTGGTTGGGATTGTCAGAGAGACCTAACTTGGAGGAGAATGTTCAGCGTATTGAACCATGTCAAATACGCTCTGTTATGATGAGTGTCAAAATCGAAAAAGATGCTGAGTAAATGATTAACTAAGCATATATTTAGTTGGCAAATGATTTCAACAGGCATAAAAAAGGTTTTTAGATATGAATCTAAAAACCTTTTTTATTATCTTCACTTTTAAGCATTATTAAAAATGAGTGCTTTGAACTATTCACCAAACACTAGAGTTGCTTGCTTAGGCGCATTTTTGGAAGCAATGACCCATAGTAAACTCAATACAACTGCTGAACCAATGAAAATTATAATCGATGAAGAAATGGCACCTGCATGCGTATAGTCCATGGGCATCACATGATCAGTCATTGTCATTTCCATCGCGGCTATACCAGTATAATGCATACCACATACTGCAAGCCCCATAATGAAGGCGCTACCAAAGCGCTGTGATGTACCACGTAGATTAAATGCCAACCATAACGCAGCGATAGCAGCTGCAATAGCAATTACAATTGATAAAATAAGTAACGGGATATTGTATGTCATGGTAGCGTCCATTTGCATAGAGGCCATACCTGTGTAGTGCATAGCTGCAATACCAAGTCCAGTAAGGACACCGCCACCAATCAACTTAGCAACGCTTGATTCACCACGACCTACGATAATGATACCAACAGCAACGAAACAAACCGCGAGCAGCATTGAGACAATTGTTAGACCCAGGTCATACGTCACAGGCATTTTCATATCCACTGCCATCATACCGATATAGTGCATAGACCAAATCGCACCACCAATGGCAATCGAAGATAGCGCCACCCAAAAATATAAATCTGTTCCTGGCTTAGCGGAAGGAACTCGAATGGCAAGGTTTAAGCCAACATAAGAACCAAACACTGCAATGGCGTATGAGACCAACACCAAGAGTAAGTTATATTCAACTTCCATCATTTTTTTGCCTTTTATCTATCATTAAGAGTTGAGCCAAATAACCTTGCTTTTAACACAATATAGTGTGTCATTCGCTCATTGTTTTTGTTTCGTATAGATATAAAATTATCTATGTATCATGTTTTCTACCCAATGGTAAATTCACATATATTGGTACTGCCTGCGCCGCAATTAGTTTCTTCAACTTGAATCACATCTATAGCAGGATTACTTGCCAAAAATCCCTCTATATAGCCTACGATAAAATGACAACCTGAATGAGTATGGTCTGCTGATTTACAAAATGAACATTTGATTAAATATACTACATTGTTCTTTGCCTTAACTTTAGACAGTTTTTTTAAGGCTGGCACAAGCTCACGCGTGATAGTAGTAGGCATCTTAAGTGGGCTACCAAGTGAATAATCGCGTTGGTAAATACCGCCGCCAACCTTACGACCTAACTCCTGCAATGCAGTTACACGTCGCTCAACAGGCAAACTATCCTCATACTGACTGACAATATCTGCTATCTTAGGATAGTAGGCACCAATGGCTGATAAGACACTTTTTTCATCTAAGACTTTTTTTGCAGGCGCGGCTGATGAACCCCCTTCTTCATCTATTTCTAAATTAAAGAGTGTACATCCCTCAATCGAAGACAAGTCATCGATTAAATCTTCCTGCGTCTTAGACCCCAAACTTCTTGCGATCACATGAATGATATTACCACCATTCTCTGAAGCTTCTTGTCTTTGAGAAACCAACTGATAACCCGCTTTGATGAGCGGCGAAATAACATTGACCAAACGAATACGTTCAGAAGACGTTTCTAATGCACAAGAGAATTTCACAGAGCACTCCTTTTCTTAAAATACTGCTACACTTTCTTATATCAAGCTATCTAGATAACCAATTAATAAATAACGTTTCAAAAGTTCGCCCTACTGGCTTTCTCACAATATAAAATATATGCAGAATTCAACCACATAACAGTTTTTATATATCTTTTGTATTATAAGAGATGGAATAGATACAGCAGACAAAACTTCGATTTTTGTAATTATCAGGCATACAAGCGCGCTAATTACTAAAAACTTATCAATTAGAAAATAGCAATAATTCCGAAAATAAGATTGAAATAAACAAGTTTGAACCAAATACTGTTTTTAAACTTTTCAGATAACACTTGCTCACGTTAAAGTTACTAAACAGCAATAGATTTTGATTGTATTATTACTGGAATTTTGTTTTGTAGCAATACAATATATTACTTCGTCCGATAAGTGGCTACATTAGCCGACAAATGGCTAGGCTATTGAGCTGTATAGTTATTTATTAAAACTAATCAAAATTTGAAAGATGTTTCTAAACTATTTAAATCTTGATTGTATAATTAATCTTAATTACTTATTAAGCATTATGTTAATATTTTCTTTTTGCAAAAAAAGTTTAAAGTAAAATTAAAACCCTTTATGCATTTAGGTTTTAGTCATGATAATGAACTCATTAAATAATAAAGATAACTATAAGCGTTAGAAGAAGCCAAGGAAATTTAATGTCGAATCAAGTTGATTTAATACTAGGTGCTAATACTGTTATCACAAATACAAAATGTTCGATCGCATTTTCTACTGATAGTACGCTTAAATTTGGCCAGCAACTTGGGCTATTATGGTTACCATTAGATGCTAGCCGCAAAGCAGTTTGTAGTCCTGCTTATCTGCATGAACCCAAAGAATGGGCAAAGCTCGATAATAAAGATAATCCAAGCGTATGGCAGTTAGATTTGCCCCAGTTATTTGATCAGCAAGACGTTAATTTCTTACAACTGATTGCTTATGTTTATCATGATCCAAGCCTAAACTTGCCAGCGGTAGAGTTAAACGACGTAAGCCTCACGCTCAACAACGGTGATATTTACTATAACTTCACAACAAACGAGCGGCATGTCAAAGCAGCGATTATATTAGAGATATATCAGCGTAATGGACAATTTAAATGTCGGGCGCTTGGTGAGGCATCAACGCAAGGTTTAGCAAGCGTTGAGCATCATGTACAGGTTAGCTTAGATGTTCGTCCACCTAGTACACATGCACTTATTCAAGACGCTCAGCAGCAGCGTATTCAGCCAAATAATGACGCTCGCCCACCTCGTCAAGTACAAGCAGGTGAGACTTGGACGGGAACAGCATTTGCTATTGACCTCTATCATCTATTGACCTGCTATCATGTGATTGAGTCAGCAGCGATGGTTGGCATACGTCAGCAAGGTCAGCCTGATCGCGAAGCACAAGTCGTGCTCAGCGATATCGGGAGCGATTCAGCCATTATTAGAGTTAGCGACCCTTTGCCCAGCTACCTCCCATTGGCGCAGCAGTGTGTTGACATATTGGGTGAGACCATTACTACATTAGGGTTTCCGTTATCAGGACTGAGTAGCCAACTACAAGTTACCCAAGGCTGCATCTCAGGATTGACAGGATTAAATAACGATATCCGTCATATACAATTCACTGCGCCTATTCAGCCCGGTTCTAGTGGTAGTCCTTTATTACTACCGACTGGAGAGGTGGTCGGCATGGTCACATCAAGCCTAGTTCATGAGCATGCACAAAACATGAACTATGCGGTGAAATTTCAGTTATTATCTGCCCTACTGGCGAGCGCTGGCATCAGTTTAAAGAACACGACTGATTTAACAAGCGCTACGCCTCTCACAACACCTCAGTTAAGTAAGCAAAGTCGCAGTGCCTTATGGCTAGTTGGCTGTCAGGGTTAAAAATCTACAACGACATATAAATAAAAGTGCCAAGGAAAATAAATGTTAAATGAGCAACACAGTACGACCATCACCCTACCCCGTGGTACGCTAGATCTGACTTATCAAACTAACTCAGCTATCAATACAAATGGCGCTGAAAAACGCGACAGTTATCAATTAGAAGATTTACTCGGATTTGCCCAACGTATTAATCCAAAACGTGCGTTTTTATTTGTATCAAAAGTGCTAGGTCGACATATTCCAGTAGTGCCTAATATCATGCGTAGTGCTTTCACCGACTTGGCAAACTTAGTACCTAGCGATTTACCTCAACCTATTCTAGTCATTGGTATGGCAGAGACTGCTGTGGGTCTATCTGCTGGTGTTCATCAAGCGCTACAAACGCGCTATCCTCAAGCGCTACTATTGAACTCTACTCGTCATGCACAGCACGGCGAAAGTAGTGATCCGAACGGTACCGACTCCTTGCTAACGACATTTTGTGAAGACCATAGTCATGCTAGCCAGCATTTGATTTACCAAAGCAAAGATAGCGTTACTCAATCGCAGCTACTGGCCAGTAAAACGCTGATCATGGTCGATGATGAAGCATCAACGGGTAATACCTGCGTTAATGTCGTCACTGCGCTGCGTAACGCAGGACTGACCCAGTTAGAGCAAGTGCACCTAACAACATTGGTCGATTGGTCATTAGATCAAGAAAAACCCAATTCACAGTCGAATGCTAAGCCTGCACGTATGGCGGATCGTCTCGCTGGTATTGAGTTTCATCGCCATCATTTGCTGTCTGGCGCATGGCAATGGACAGATGCACCCAATCCTGAACCTATTACCATGCCATCGGTTGATACCACTGCTGCTGGCAGTCAAGCGCTTGGTCATACTGGTAATTGGGGCAGACTTCCAACACTAGATAGTACAGAGGGGTTTAGCAACTATCTTTCAAGCTTCCAAACTGCTTTTACGCACTTCAAGGGTCGAGAAAACTTCGATGTTACTCAGCTACCAAAAAAAATCTTAGTATTGGGTAGCAATGAATTTGTTTGGTTGCCTTTTTTGTTGGCTGAATGGATTGAGACAGAGTCTAAACAGCTCAACTCTGACATAAATCCTATCGTTAACTTTAGCGCATTAACCCGCTCTCCAATTGCCCTTGGTGGCGCAATAAGCACGATGCTTAGATTTAGCGATAATTACGGACTTGGTATGACCAATTTTGTTTACAACGTTGAGCCTATCAATTGGGATTTGATTGTATTGTGCGTGGAGACATCAACTGATAGTGTGGATGCTATGTGGCAAGGTTTGGATAACGTGCTGGTGGTGAGTCCTAGTCATTAAACTGCTCTATCACCTTCAAACCTATTATTTATGGACAATGTCATGACTACCCCATTTTTCACAGCCAACCCAGATATTATCAAGCCTTATGCCTTAATGGATTTGGACGATACGCTATTCCAAACCCAGCGAAAAATTGACGCATGGGACTTGCCCACTACTGAACCTGAAAGCTTGGTATGTGCGACGGTCAATAAGCAAGACGAGCCGCTAAGCTTTATGAGTCAGCGCCAAGTAACCTTTTTTAACTGGCTACTTGCTAGCACTGAATTAATTGTAGTGACTGCACGGGATCGTAGTGAGATCAAACGTGTCAAGTTGCCTTTTGATAGCTGGCAAGTATTGACCCATGGGGCGATTATTTTAGCGTCTGACGGAAGTCTTCTGAGCAGTTGGCAGCAGTATATGTATAATAAGCTTGCGCCATTGCAGGATAAATTGAATCAACTCAGCCAATTGTTTGCCAGTCATAGTAAAAACGATCAAAGTCATCTGGTATTCACACCGCATATCGATAGCTTTGACAATGGTATTGTTGATGAAGAGTTAACGATTTATCTGGCTATTAAACATGCGCAAAAAGACCATCAAGCGCTTATAGATTTGGCTGAGAAACTACCAAATTTGATACGTGATTTTGATCAAGATTTCTATGTGCATGTGAATGCTAATAACCTAGCGATATTGCCCCATGCGGTACATAAACGCTATGCAGTGGAATTTCTATTAGAGCATCATTTAGACCATCAGCGTCCGAGTTTTGGTTTTGGTGATAGCTTAGCTGATCTGCCTTTCTTACAGTTATTGGACTGGTACGGCATGCCTAACCATGGCCAATTACATGATCAGTACTAGCCTAAATCGTCAGGCTAAACCAGCAGTTTCAACCGCAGCCACGCAAATCCACTGTTATTATCACGAGTGCTATTATTTATACTATGACTTTACCTAATATGCAGACAAAAAGAGCCGATTTAAAAAACTATGGCTCAGGCAGCTATTTTGCAAGCGACGTGACTGTCCTACTCGATATGGTGGATAAGAACGCAGTTGCCGATGTGCCAGTCAGTCAAAAAGAAGCGCTTATCCAAAGCGGGCAACGCCATTACTCTGACATGCTGACTTTAGAGCAAGCACCTACTACAATACATGAGCAGCTATACATACAAGCATTAGAGCAAGGCTCAACAAGAACCGCGACCGATATCGCTCATTTATCTCATACGCTACATCATGTTTTTCAGAAAAACGTGAGTGATGAGCATCCACTGGTTTTGGTCAGTTTGGTACGAGCTGGTCTACCAATCGGCGTATTATTACAACGTGCACTGTCAGATACAGATAGTAGCTATCACCTGCCAAGTACACATTATGGCATCAGTATCATTCGAGACCGTGGTCTTGATCCTGTGGCCCTGCAAATGCTATTGGAAGCCTATCCAAACAGTCCAATTGTATTCGTTGACGGCTGGACAGGTAAAGGCGCTATTTATCAAGAGTTAGCTCGTAGTCTAGAAACGTTTAGCGATTCTACTCATGTTAATTTTGCCAACATCTTCCATCAAGGCGCTGACGTCATTCCGTTACTTACTCTTGCTGATCCTGCTGGCGTTGCTTGGTTGGCAGCAAGTGAAGAAGACTGGCTAATCCCGTCGGGTTTATTAAATAGCACCGTATCGGGGTTGATTTCGCGGAGCTTATATACAGAGCCGTCATCAGGCCTGCATCGTAGTGTTTTCTATGATGACTTAATTGAGGTAGACCACAGCTTGGCATTCATCGACCATATTGATACAGCAAGACGCTCATTAGCTACAAATCCAATATGTTTATCGACCTATCAGAAACCACGCTACCAGACTGCTGCGTTAATAGAAACACTGGCAGTAGACTATGATATCAGCAATCGCAACCGTATTAAGCCGACTATTGCCGAGGCAACACGTGCCATATTGCGCCGTGATCCCGAACGTATATTACTCGCCACGGCTGAGCATCCTGATACCGTACTGCTACGCCATTTATGTGCACAACGAAACATTACTATCAGTGTATTAGGTGATAAAATACTGCCTTATCAAGCCATCACTCTTATCAAACAACGCTCCAAAGATAATTAGTATGCTTAGCAATATTAAATACTTTCTTTTTTATTCTCTTACTACCCTCTACTTATGATGCCAACTATGTCAGATATTCAAAACCGCAAGTCGGACTTTTACAGTGATACCCAATCTTACGCACATCTGATTACTGAGCGTCATGCGATGATCAAACCGTGTACGCACCACCCATACCAGCTAGGGGCAAGCCTATACATGCCTGCAACTCGGCAAGATATCTGGCAAGTAATCAAGCGTGACAAGTTACCAACGATTAATAGTATTATTATTTGTTTAGAGGATGCAGTCAGTCAGCAGGACGTCGAGTTGGCGCTTGAGCGTTTGCGAACCCTGCTCGAGACATGGGCAGAGCATGTGAATAGCATCAATGCGCCATCTAAATCAGCAAAGGTTCATGCTCAGCACCCTACCCGTCCACTAGTCTTTATACGTCCACGTAGCCCAATGATGCTACAGCAATTGGCTGATTATACTCATATCGATCTAATCGATGGTTTTGTTATGCCAAAAGTTGATATGTATAGCCTCTCTAACTGGCGTATGGCTTGTCAGAACCTAAAAGTAGATCAGTTACTTATGCCGACGCTTGAAACTGCAGCACTGTTTAATCCGCATCATAATCAGGAGCTTGCCATCGCTTTTAAAGAAGCATTTAGCCAGCCAGTTTTTGCATTGCGTATCGGTGGTAATGACTTATTTGCAGCATTGCGCTTACGTCGCCCGAAAAACAGCATTGTTTATGATTCACCTATCGGCACGTTAGCATATCAAATGCTGGGCTGTTTTGTGCCGCATGGTTTTTACCTTACCGCGCCAGTATTTGAATACTTGGATCAGCCGACACTGTTTATGCAGGAATTGAACCGAGATGTCAGCTTAGGTATGGTGGGCAAAACTGTCATTCACCCAAGCCAAATCGCCCTAGTACAACAGGCTTACTGTGTGCCATTGAGTACACTTGATGAAGCGCAAGCGATCCTTCACTCTGAGGCCAAGGCGGTGTTTAAATACAATAATACGATGTTAGAACCTGCAACACACCGCGCTTGGGCAACTGAAATTGTCAATCGTGCAGAAGCTTTTGGAACTATTAATGACGGGCATAGCCAGTACAGCTCACGAATGTAACTGTCATCATTGATTATAATCTCTGTCTATCGTCTAACAACTTGCACCATGCAAAAAGCCGCTATCAAATAACAGGTAGCGGCTTTTTTATATAGATATTTGCTTAGGAGTTTTTATAGATATGAGCTTTAAAGCGCTCGAGCGATACCTATATTAAGCACAACTTTCCAAAAACTGACGAAGTACTTGATTCACTTGATCAGGCTCTTCTACTGTCGATGTATGACCCGCACCTTTGATGATAGCGAGCTTGGACCCAGCAATAGCAAAATGCATGCGTTCAGATTTGGCATAAGGCGTGGCGGCATCTTCATCACCAACCACGATCAATGTTGGTGTTTCAATATCACCCAATTGCTCATAAGTACCTGTACGCTCAATAACGCCCATTGTTGCTTTGACCACGCCGCCCTTGCGATTACTTTGTAGCATTGTCAGCCACTGCTTACGGTCAGATTTTCGTAGTTTGTCTGCCAAAAACGTACTACCAAACATGATTGGCATCACTTTATTACTCACACGCTTCATACCTAGCCAACGAATGGCTTTGACCAGTTTACGGTACTGCGGTACGTTCTTTGGATCTTCGGGGTCAGCAGAGGTCTCTAACAGCGTTAATGACAATAACAACTCAGGATGTTTCAGCGCGATACGTTGCGCCACGAACCCACCCATAGATAGACCAACAAAGTGACATTTATCAATACCAAGTGCTGCAAGTAAGCCAAGCGTATCATCAGTCAGCGTCTCCATATCATAGCCAGACTTGGTAATCTGCGACTGACCTTGCCCGCGAAAGTCAAAAGCAATACAACGATAGTCTGCTTGAAAATGCTCTACTTGCTTGTCATACATCTGTGAGCTCCACAGTAGACCGTGAGCAAATACGATAACGGGCTTTTGTGTGTCGTTCGGTGCACTGTCCTCGTAATAGATATCAACATTATTTACAGTAATAGTTGGCATAACCACATCCTTGTTTGATCAATGAAAAGTTCGAGCATACCCTTGTGTCTTTTACGACTCTTTGACGCTCAGTCTGGCATATTAGCATAATCTATTGGCCCTTTAGGTCATAGCCTTTTTACGAGCCAGTCGTTTTGTCTCATTAGCTAGCATCAGCTTTTACGATAGAATAGTAAAGTTTACCAGCATGTAGATATGTCTTAAGCGCCCACAAAACAGGCTTTTATAATCTTAACAAACTGCTATAGTAATCAGCATTAAATCATTTTTATACCATTAACATTGATACAAAACATTAAAACCGTCATTTAAAATAAGGAAATATCGAATGTCACAGTCTCTCGTCGATTATCAAGTTGAAGGTCATATTGCTACTATTACTTTTAATGATCCAAAAAGCTTAAACGCTTTTGGCACACCCCTAAAAAACAACGTACTAACGGCGCTGGATAAAGCAGCTACAGATGATCAAGTACGGGTGATTGTTTTGCAAGGAGCTGGTGGTAACTTCTCAAGCGGTGGTGATATCAAAGAGATGTTGTCTGAAGGATTAGATAAAGATGTTATCTCAAATAAATTAAAAGGTATGGTAGAAGGCGCAGGC
Source organism: Psychrobacter sp. AOP7-B1-25 (assembly GCF_052376195.1). NCBI lineage: Bacteria > Pseudomonadati > Pseudomonadota > Gammaproteobacteria > Moraxellales > Moraxellaceae > Psychrobacter > Psychrobacter sp. AOP7-B1-25. The sequence continues at coordinate 51,366 of NZ_JBQSVK010000013.1, read as the reverse complement.
GAAGTCAGCTTAAAATTACGTCATATCCGTAAACCGATTATTGCCAAACTAGAAGGCGCTGTGGCTGGTGCGGGTATGAACTTAGCCCTTACTTGTGACTTTCGTATTGCCGCAGACAATGCAAAGTTCGTACAAGCGTTTGTTAATATCGGCCTAGTTCCAGATGCGGGTGGAATTTACTTATTAAACCAATTGGTCGGTGCAGCAAAAGCTACTGAACTTGTGATGCTGGGTGATAAACTCAAAGCAGAAGATATGGCGCGTTTAAATCTAGTGAACAGCGTGGTAAGTATTAACGAGCTAGAAGCCACTGTACAAGCATTGGCGCTACGATTGAGTCAGCTACCAGGTAAAGCCTTAGCATCTATGAAAGAGAGCTTCAATGTGCATGCTTTTGCTGGTTTAAGCAATGCGCTAGATATGGAAGTTGAACAACAGACGACGATGGCAAAAACTGATGACTTTATCGAAGGGGTTAGCGCCTTTATCGAAAAGCGTAAGCCTGTTTATCAAGGTAAATAACACGTCAGTAAGCTATTCAATCGGACAACTGAACTTGTTTCGATTAGACAGTTTATAGTGATACCATAAAAAAGGGCTGCCAATATGGTAGCCCTTTTTTAGTCAATATCTTTAATTAAGAAGCGGTCGCAGGTTTAGAATGATTAGGCAAAGTAAAGACCTTGTCAAAAATCAGAGTAAACGTAAAAGTATAAACTAAGAAAAACAGCAATAGCGCGACTTCCATCATAAAGGCTTTTACTAGACCAACATCGTACCAAATCATATACAGTGGTAAGCAGATCAATACTAGCCCGCCTTCAAACCCGAGAGCATGAGCACTGCGTATCCATAACGTACGACGTACAATACGCCTGCGACGTTCCCACGCTTCAAAAGCAGTATTATATATAAAGTTCCAAACGACGGCTGCCACCGACATCAACACAGCCACAGGTAGGGACTCTGATGCGTCGCTATGACTGAGTTTCATCAATATTAGAGTAGATAAGATAATCGCGATGATTTCAAAAGCTGTCACATAAACTAAGCGACGTTTAAGTGGTGATAAGGTCATCAACCAAGACTCCAAAGCACATAAGTGCGTATCAAAGTATCGGTCCGTCCCGAGTTAGAAAAGAGAGGTCAAGTGCATAGCCACGGTTTCTGCCTGCCCATACATTATACAGAAAATAGGTCAAAAAATCATTGAGCACATTTGTAAACAGACGTAAGCAGCTTTATTAATGTTTAGCACCTGTTTGAGTCCAGACTATTTTGCTGGCAGACCCCATTTATTGGTTTCAGGTTTGGTATCACTTACTAAAAATACCAATAATATAATAGAACCTATCAGTGGCACTATCCCTATCAAGAACCACCATCCTGAGCGGCTAGTATCATGTAAGCGGCGGATAGTCACGGCAAGACCAGGTAAAAACAAACCAAGCACGACCACTATATAAAACAAACCTGTTTCTGAGCTAAATACTATTGCGTCTAGCAGCATTGCCGTAATCATCACACCCACTTGTACTAGGAAAAAATACCAATACTCTTTACGGCGAGCGCGGCCAGAAAAATTTGTATAATTTCTCATACCCTTTTTAAACCAGTCAATGATGCCATAGTTCGCTTCAGCGCTATGGTTGTTAGCCATCGTAGATCTAGGCAATGGCGGCGGTGTCGCTTTGTCAAGCTTGATATTATTTTCCATAGGGCTTTTTATCTCTGTCGTGAAAGGTAGAAATCGTCAATTAGTATGATCAACAATTGGCTTTGATTATAGGTACTCAATAAAAGTTTGTAAATAAATACTATCGTCAATCCTCTATAAAAGAGTGACAGCGTCAACCTCGCTTGAAGTAACACATATACATCTGTACTCGGTTGCCTTGTCTCTCTTTTAAATCGAATCAACTATATTTATCTTAGGTTTTTTAACAAGAAACCCCGCATCATGACGATACGGGGTTCTTTTATTTTTAAGTATAAACTTTTACGTATTCAGCTTCTAATCTTGAAAGCTTATATACTCAAGATTAGGTCAACTGAGCAACGTTGATTTTGTCTGCTTCTTCAGTATAGTCTTCCATACGGTCGAAGTTCATGTATTGATAGACTTCATCACCCATGCTGTTTAGCATGCCAGCATACTGCTGATACTCATCGTTAGTCGGCAGTTTACCAAGTACCGCTGCGACTGCTGCAAGCTCTGCAGAAGCTAGGTATACGTTAGCGCCTTGACCTAGACGGTTCGGGAAGTTACGGGTTGAAGTCGATACCGCAGTAGATTTCGGTGCGATACGTGCTTGGTTACCCATACATAGTGAACAACCTGGCATTTCAGTACGAGCGCCAGCTTGAGCGTAAACGTTGTAGTAACCTTCTTCCATCAACTGGCGTGCATCCATCTTGGTAGGTGGTGCAATCCATAGACGAGTTTTCAGGCTACCTGCTGGTACGTCTTGTAACAATTTACCAGCGGCACGGAAATGACCGATGTTAGTCATACATGAACCAATGAATACTTCATCAATGGTATCGCCAGCGACGTCGGCTAGTGTCTTAGCATCATCTGGATCGTTCGGGCAGCATAGAATAGGCTCTTTAATCTCGCTCATATCGATAGTGATGTCGATAGCATATTCAGCATCGTCGTCAGCACGCATGAGGCTTGGGTTAGCCAACCACTCTTGCATTTGCTCAACGCGGCGGCTAATAGTACGTGCATCGCCATAGCCCTCTGAAATCATCCACTTAAGCAGCGTGATGTTCGAGTTTAGATACTCAGTTACTGAGTCTTCAGACAATGTGATAGTACAGCCAGCAGCACTGCGCTCAGCTGATGCATCAGATAGTTCGAACGCTTGCTCAGCGGTCAAGTCTTCTAGACCTTCGATCTCAAGAATACGGCCGTTGAACTCGTTGATTTTACCTTTCTTATCAACCGTCAAGTAACCTTCTTTGATCGCTTGATAAGGAATCGCATGTACTAGGTCACGTAGAGTGATACCAGCTTGACGCTCACCAACAAAACGAACACGGACAGATTCAGGCATATCAAGTGGCATTACACCAGTTGCAGCTGCGAAAGCAACTAGACCAGAACCCGCTGGGAACGAGATACCCATTGGGAAACGAGTATGTGAATCACCACCAGTACCCACTGTATCTGGAAGTAGCATACGGTTCAACCATGAGTGAATGATACCATCACCTGGACGCAAGCTTACGCCGCCACGGTTCATGATAAAGTCAGGTAGTGTGTGCTGAGTCTCAACGTCAACTGGCTTTGGATAAGCAGCGGTGTGACAGAACGACTGCATCACGAGATCCGCTTGGAAACCCAAACATGCCAAATCTTTTAGCTCATCACGCGTCATCGGACCAGTCGTATCCTGAGAGCCGACAGTTGTCATTTTAGGCTCACAATACATACCAGGACGTACGCCTTCTAGACCACAAGCTTTACCAACCATTTTCTGTGCTAGCGTGAAGCCCTTACCAGTATCGGCTGGTTCTTCTGGCTTAGCAAATACGTCTGAATGACCAAGACCCATGTATTCACGAGCACGATTGGTCAAACCACGACCAACGATCAATGGAATACGGCCACCAGCACGAACTTCATCAAGCAACGTTGGTGAGTTCAATTCAAACGTTGACAAGACTTCGTCAGAATCATGCTTAGTGATTTTGCCTTCGTATGGATAGATGTCAAACACATCACCCATGTTTAGGTTATCGACAGCAACTTTTTCGATTGGTAATGCGCCAGAATCTTCCATCGTGTTAAAGAAGATAGGTGCGATATTGTTACCAAGTACTAGACCGCCACCACGTTTGTTTGGCACGTTAGGGATGTCTTCACCCATCAACCACAATACTGAGTTGGTTGCAGACTTACGGCTAGAACCCGTACCAACGACATCACCAACATACGCCAACTGATGGCCTTTTTGCTTCAGCTCTTCAATTTGCTTCATTGGGCCAACAACGCCCTCTTCGTCAGCATTGATGCCGTCGCGAGAGTTTTTGTGCATGGCTAGTGAATGCAATGGGATATCAGGACGGCTCCATGCATCTTGCGCAGGTGACAAGTCATCCGTATTGGTCTCGCCAGTGACTTTAAACGTCGTGTAAGTGGTTTTTGCTGGTACTTCAGCGCGGTTCAAGAACCATTCTGCGTCAGCCCAAGACTGGATCACTTCTTTAGCAATAGCGTTGCCAGCTTCTGCTTTTTCAGTCACATCGTTGAACGCATCAAATACGAGCAAAGTCTTTTTCAATGCTTCAGCAGCGTCTTGAGCAACTTCGCTATCATCTAGTGCAGCAACTAGTGGCTGTACGTTGTAACCACCTTGCATCGTACCTAGAATTTCGACCGCTTTTTTCTTGCTGATAAGAGGCGATGATGTTTCACCTTTCAAGATCGCAGCCAAAAACGCTGCCTTAACGTATGCCGCTTGGTCAACACCAGCAGGAATACGGTTTTCTAGCAGGTTCATCAAGAACGCATCTTCGCCTGCAGGTGGGGTTTTTAGCAATTCAACCAACTCTACCACTTGTTTCTCGTTCAATGGTAGGGGTACAGTTCCTAGCTCAGCACGTTCTTCGACATGTTTACGATAAGCTTCTAACACAATAGTCGTCCTCGTCAGTTGGGTTTAGCACATTACGTGGGTAGTCAGCATGACAGCCTTCGTCTATATACTATAGGGAATAATTATCCGTGCAATCATATCTTAAAACGCTTTAAATGTTAATGGCTCAGCTCTGAAAAGGCGCATAGTAAGGCCATATCGAACATTTATTATAAAAATAGTGCCATCAATAATATGATTGTAGCGCTTATTATAACTGGTATTTGCCTGTTTACGCTTATCAATAAGCACTTGCTTTATGACTAAAAGTCACCATATGACTGTTATACGCTTTTGTAAAGACTAACTTCAACAACATCTGGCGTAAAAAACGTCGCAATATCGATTCATTAGCAGTCGAGTTGACACAATATTAAGGAGACGGTATGAGTGATAGCAATACGGACAATAGTACTAATTATGACAATGGTCTCAAGGTCCGTACCGAGGTCATGGGTGCGCAACATGTGAAACGCTCACTTGATGCTGCCACAGGGTTTACCCAGCCGCTACAAGACTGGATTATCAAACATGCTTGGGGCAGTACTTGGCAAGATAATTCGGTATTACCGCGCAAGTATCGCTCATTAATCACCATTGCCTTTTTAATCGCCCAAAAAAGCCCAAACGAATTGAAAGGTCATATACGCGGCGCCATTAATAATGGCGCTAGTGTCGCCGAGATTAGAGAGGTGCTGATGCACAGCTTGCCGTATTGCGGTGCACCCGCCACTCAAGAAGCATTTCGCGCCGCCATAGATGTACTGAATGAGATGGAAATTGATATAGATATTTAAAACTATGGTCGTCAAAGCAATCGTAGTAACCTTAACGAAATCGTAATCTTAACAATATTGTTTAAAAGTTGACGACCAAATTTCTGCTATAATATCTGCACTCATAAAACATTCTGACAATTCCATAAACCCTTATAATATAAAGGGTTAAGAGATAACTCTATTATGACAACTGCCGTACAAACACATGTACCTACTGCTAGGGCCAAACCAAAAAAAGCCATTCAAGGTGAAAAGCTGCGTGGCTATGACAAAGTTGCACGTATCCCAATTAAGGTCATCCCGACTGTTGAGGCAAAGAAAAAGCCTGATTGGATTCGGGTAAAAATGTCCTCACCTGCTGAAGTTGCTCGTATCAAAGCAACCTTACGTGAACAAAAGCTCTATACTGTCTGTGAGGAAGCCGCCTGCCCTAACCTGCCGCAGTGCTTCGCTGATGGTACAGCAACCTTTATGATCATGGGTGATATCTGTACTCGTCGCTGCCCATTCTGTGATGTCGGCCATGGTCGTCCAAATAAGCTAGACAAAGATGAGCCGCGCCATACCGCTGAGACTATCGAAGGCCTACAGCTTAAGTATGCAGTAATTACCTCCGTCGATCGTGATGATCTCAAAGATGGCGGTGCTGGACATTTTGTAGAAGTGCTAAATGAATCAAGAGCGCTTAGCCCAAACTGCTTGATTGAAATCCTAGTACCAGATTTCCGTGGACGTATGGATATTGCATTGGATTTACTGACAGAGACAGCGCCAGATGTATTCAACCATAATATTGAAACTGTACCACGTTTATATAAAGCGTTCCGTCCAGGCTCTGACTATCAGCATTCACTAGATCTGCTTAAGATTTATAAGGAACGCCGTCCTGATATCGCAACTAAGTGCGGCTTTATGGTTGGCTTGGGTGAAACCGAAGAAGAGGTTTATGCACTACTCGATGATCTAAAAGCACATGATGTAGACATGATTACGATTGGTCAGTATCTACAGCCTAGTAAAAACCACGCACCTGTCGATCGTTATGTCCATCCAGACGAGTTCCAACGCTATATGGACTACGGCAAAAAGATTGGCTTCTTTAGCATTTGGGCAGGTCCAATGGTACGCTCAAGCTACTTTGCAGATCGTCAATATTATGGCGAAGATTGCCCAGCACCTATCCGTAGTAAAAAAGCGCTAGAAGCTGAAGGCAAACTTGGCTGCTAATCGTAGAGGCTAATTTGGCAGTACAGTGATGTGAAAGTACTTGTGAATAACTGTCGCTAAAACATCTACTAAGATAATTGCTAACCATATAAAAAGGGTGAATAACAAATTTGTTATTCACCCTTTTTTAGCTTTAATAGTTCTATAAAAGGTTTAAACCCAATACTTTACACGGTTAAAGTTGGCGTCGGCTTTCCAGCTGTTTTTATATTAAATACAGCAATACCAAGAACAATCACCCCACCGATAATACCTGTGATCATCTCAGGATAGATCAATAGTAAAGCACCGATAGTCAAGATGACACGAGTTACCGTATTCATACCGCCTCTGAAGTACCCTTCAAGTGCTGAGCTTAACGCGAGCACCCCAGTTATCGACGTCACTACTACCGTAATGATTTCCACAATTGGCGGCAATGGGAAGTCTTTTGCTGTCACTGCCAAACCTGTTGGATCTATCATCAACATCGTTGGATTATAGATAAACATAAACGGCACGATAAAGCCAGCCAATGCAAGTTTGAGAGACAAGAATCCTGTCTTCATCGGATCACCACCAGATATACCTGCACCCGCAAAGGCAGCTAGACAGACAGGCGGTGTGATATTGGCAAAGATACCAAAATAGAAAACAAACATGTGTGCTGATAAGATTGGAATATCAAAACCTGCCAATGCTGGAGCAGCCATCGTTGCCGTAATAATATAGGCAGGAATAGAAGGCAACCCCATGCCCAATACCATTGACGCTAGCATCGTTAAAACAAGCGTGAAGAATAGTGATCCTGCGCCTAGCGTCACAATAGATGAGGTCATTACTGTACCAAAGCTGGTCAGGCTCACAACCCCAATAATAATACCAACAACCGCACAAGCAGCCATTACCGCTAGCGACTGACGCGCCCCATCTTCTAATGCGCCTAAAATATCAGACAATCCCATGCGAGTCTCAGCACGTAGCATACTGATTAGCACAGTAAAGCCAATGGTATAAGCCGCTGCGTAACCCACAGGCACGTTTCTGATTAATAAGAAAATCAAGAAAACAATCGGTAATAGCATGTGACCGCGTGCTTTTAACACTTCTTTTACTGCTGGTAAGCTGTCTTTGGCAATGCCTTTTAGATCGCGACGTCCAGCGCGGAAATGTACCTGAGCTATCACGCCTACATAATACAACACAGCTGGCAACAGTGCCGCTAAGGCAATCGTACTATACGGCAAGCCTGTTGTCTCAGCCATAATAAACGCACTAGCACCCATAATCGGTGGCAAGATCTGCCCACCAACCGAAGCACTAGCCTCCACCGCACCTGCAAAATCTTTGTGATAGCCGACTTTTTTCATCAGCGGAATGGTAAAGGCACCCGTGCTAACGACATTTGATAAAGCTGAGCCATTGATACTGCCCATAAAGCCACTAGAAATCACCGCTACTTTTGCAGGACCACCTTTTTTATGACCGGCAATTGCCAATGCCAAATCATTAAATAACTGACCCATTCCCGAACGTGCTAAAAACGCGCCGAAAAGGATGAACAAGAAAATAAAGGTGACCGATGCACCAATCGCAACAGAATACAAACCTTCCGTCTTTAGAAATAACTGGCCGAAGATATCACCCATATCATAAGGGCGAGTCAAAAGCCTGTCTGGCATAAAATCCATATGACTGACAAATGGATAGGCCAAAAATATGCCTGCTAAGATTGGTAAAATCCAACCTGTGATACGGCGACTGCCTTCTAATACGCAGACCACAGTGATCAGTGAAAATATCACATCCATCTGATTTGCCATTCCGCCGCGTGAGGTCACAATATCTTGATACTCATAAATGAGGTAACCCATACCAGACAAAGATAGAGCAAACCATATCCAGTCATACCATGCGACTCGCTTACGGCTGCTTTTCTTGCTAGCTGGAAAAATTAGGAATATCAATGCAAAACCAACAGCCACGTGTACAGAGCGCTGAAGTAAAGCTGGCATCGGATTAAAGGTGATATATAAGTGAAAGAGTGAGTAAAGGATACAAATACCAGCAATAAAATATTTTACTGGTCCTTGAGTGATATGGCGCGTGATTGACTCTCGGTCATATTTTTCCAATACCGCTCGGTTAACAGCATCAGCATCTTTATCAATGTCAGCATCTGGCGTAGTATTCACACTACCTTGATCCGTCACTTGGGAGTTCATGACAAAAGTCCTTTTTAAATCTATCAATTAAATCATACGTCTTGGGCATGATTACTACTTCAGAATAGTCTGGTACCCACTGGTGAATCAAGAAACGATGGCCACCATAATCTATTTCACCCTTGGTCAGTCTAGATATAACCCAATTAAGGCGAGGTAGCTTTTCGTTGATTTGATAACCCAGATAGCCAGGCTTTTGTATAGGAGCAAGCATTTCGGTGGAGGGTGTCCCCGCACCGAATGCTTCGAAATAAGTAGTAGTTAGTAACAGCTCAGCATTCTCTGGACTACTGCCGTCTATGCGTTGATACTGCTCTTCCCACCACTGTTTTTCTACTGAATGTATCCAACGTAGCTGAAACTCAGGCTCGACAAAGTAACAAATTTTATCGTCAGCACCATCTACGCCTGCGACTCGCACTTCAACGACAGACTGAAGCGTAAAGCCTGTCCATAGCGTAAAAAAAACCAGCGCGGCAATAAATGCCGCGCCAGTTGATAGCCATAGCGAATTATTTGGCTGCTTGTTCGTCATAGTACTTTTTAGCGCCAGGATGAATTGGAGCGACCATACCGTTATTAGCAGTTTCTAAACTGATATCATTGGCCGCTTGGTGAGCTGTCTTTAGACCGTCCAAGTTTTCAAACAATGCTTTGGTTAATTTATAACCATCATCTTCAGATAAATCAGAGCTAACCAATAGTGCATTCATGATTGCTGCAGTTGGAATCGCTACTTCGTTACCATAAGTATCGGCTGGAATCTCAAAAGTTTTGAAGTAAGGCTTGGTCGCAATAATTTCTTTTAACGTGTCTTGGTTGATAGTGACAATCTGTAAGTCCAAGCCCTGCTCTAGCTCCATCAAAGATGAATTTGGTAGACCACTACTAAAGAATGCCGCTTCAATTTTACCTGCTTTCATGCCATCAGCGGCTTCAGCAAAGCCCAGATAATCAACAGTAACATCATCATATGTGATACCAAACCCTTCAAGCAAAGTACGAGCATTTACTTCGGTACCAGAACCTTGATCACCTACAGCAATACGCTTGCCTCGTAGATCTTCAATGTTTTTGATGCCAGAGTCTTTTGAGGTCACGATTTGTACGACGTTAGGGTATAGAACAGCAATCTGTTGAATGTTAGTAATTGGCTGCTCAAAGTTGTTTTTGCCTTCGACAGCATCCGTAACCACGTCACTTAGTGCCAAGACCATGTCGACCTTGCCTTGGGTCAATAGATTGACGTTTTCAACTGATGCGCCAGTAGTTTGAGTTTTTGAGTTTACCCCAAAAGTTTTGACATAGACTTCAGATAATGAAGTGCCAATGATGTTGTAAGGACCAGATGCACCACCAGTAGCGATGGTAAGGAATTTTGTATCTAGCTTATCGGTTGCAGTAGCAGCGCTATCGGTTGCAGTACTTTCTGTGGCAGTACTCTCACTGCTTTCTGAACATGCTGCCAGACCTAGCGTGGCACTTAGCATAGCTGACAATAGCAATGGAGACTTTAAAGAGTTAAGCATGGAATTCATCCTTGAAATAATCGATTTTATACGTTTGGCAATATTCGTATTTATACATAAATACGTTACAGACGAGTAATAATATAGTAATTCTATCAATAAATAAACCTTGGCTTACTTTCTCTTTTTCTTTCAATATCTTATATTTAAAGCTGTCTGAGAAAATTCTCGTTATTCACTGATTCAACTAACGCTCGTTTGTTTTGCTATGCAGAACATTGTTCCAATAATTTAACATTATTACAAGGATTCGCGCTATTGTAAACCTTTATCGATATCTAACAAGTACCGCTATGGTGCAGTATTTTTGAGGATATTTTACCTAGGTCAACTCAATAAGCGCTTTCAATTTATAACCACAGGGACAAAAGTTCTGCTATATTTTATCTAACCTATTTTTGGTTCATAGGTATTACATGGCGCTAGTTTGTGCCTCTCTTTTATCAACCCATTTGGATAGTCCTTATGACAATACCTAACACGGAAGTACTGGCACCATTATCTGCTGATATTGCTATCATCGGTGGTAGTGGTCTCTATCAAATGTCGTCACTGACCAACAAACGCGGTGTGACGATACAGACGCCTTACGGCAGCCCATCTGATGATATTGTCTTAGGTGAGCTTGAGGGAGTGACCGTTGCTTTTTTGACGAGGCATGGTCAGGGCCATAGACTGACCCCGTCTGAAGTGCCTTATCGTGCCAATATCTATGCGCTAAAAACTCTAGGGGTGCGTTATATCGTTTCTGTATCAGCTGTTGGCTCGTTGCAAGCGCATCTTAAGCCATTAGATATGGTCGTGCCTGATCAAATGATTGATATGACCAAGCAGCGAGTGAGTACCTTTTTTGGTGAAGGTGCCGTCGCCCATGTGTCGATGGCAGACTCACTATGCCCTGCCCTAGCAGAACTCTTGACGCGCGCTTATGACCAAGCAGATATTGTAGAAGGCACCATCCATTCTAAAGCAACTTATATCTGTATCGAAGGCCCTCAGTTCTCAACTCGGGCAGAGTCAGAATGGTATCGTCAGATGCAGGCAGATATCATTGGTATGACAAATATGCCAGAAGCCAAATTGGCTCGTGAGGCCAGTATTGCTTATGCTACATTAGCTCTGGTGACAGACTTTGACTGTTGGCATCCGACTGAAGAAGCCGTCAGTGCTGACTATGCCATAAAGAACCTAATGAAAAATGCGGATAATGCACAAAAAGTGATACAGGAAGCAGTGGCTTTGATTGCCGCTGAACTGCCTGATTCAATTGCTCACAATGCCCTCGCACAGGCATTAGTCACACCTATAGATACGATGGACGAGCATACCAAGATCAGATTAGCCGCTTTGCTGACATAATCTGGATGCGTATTCTCTACTTTGAATAACTGCTGCTAATCGGTTTAATTTTAATAAGCTGTCTTTAATCGTATCAAAAAAAGACCATTATCTGAAATAATGGCCTTTTTTGTAGTTTATCATATATGTTTGAAATATATACTCAGTTCACAACTTTGATATTAGCAACAACCGCCCAAGCCAGCTGCCGATATCATAGGTTGATTAAACGGCATTAGCTCACCGCAACCTGCAAAAATCCCGTAGTGACGACTGTCATCACCGATAAACTCAAAATGCGGCGCAAAGCGCGATTCTTGTAGCATTCGGAACGTATTACCACATACTGGAAACACGCGCCCAACTTCGATAGCATGATGTTTATCGAGATCAAACCGATGCGGAGATTGCTCGATAGTTCCTTTATATATCACCGCTTGTCCATGATCTTCGCAAGCATCCTCAAGCGAGTCAATTTTAAATAAGCGGTAAGTCGCAGAGTAAAACTGAATATCACCAATTTTAGCCGCCAACACAGGATCTGTAATCTCAAGTGGGCGATCTTCAACTAGGCGAGGATCCAAGAATCCTGCATCTCGTGACAAACGGTTAAAATCCTTCCAATACAATGCGCCACTTAAACACTCTCCATATAAAACTGGATCTTCGATTAGGTGTTGCGGGATGCGGCGATCGGCATAAACGTCAGAAAAATAAAACTCACCGCCAGGCTTAAGCAGACGCTGCACACTAGCCATGACTGCCGCTTTATCTGGTGATAGATTAATAACGCAGTTTGAGACGATGATATCAAAGCTACCAGCCGCCAGATCTAATTCATCTAGCTTCTCGATATAACCATGCAAAAATGTCACATTATCATAACCGAACTTATCGACATGATAAGCTTGATGCTGTTTGGCAACGGCCAACTGCTCATCAGTCATATCAACACCAACTACATGCCCACTCTCACCAACCAGTTGTGCTAATGCATAGACATCTCGACCTGTACCACTGCCCAAGTCTAAAATTCGGCAGCCTTCCAGCAATGCTGGACATACTAGACCACAGCCATAGTAGCGACTCAATACCTCATCGTGGATATTTGCCAGTAGTGGTTTGAGCCATTCAGGCATATTGCTAATATCACAACAAGCTGAAGTCTTTAAATCATCGGTACTCTGTAACTCTTTACCATAGTAATCCTGTACGACGTCATGCATAACAATATCCTTATTGAATGTGCCATCCGGTTAAAAGACTTACCAAACGATCTTAGAATATACAACTACCTTAGTGAATTTATTAACCTAATTGTCAATTATCTATTATCAACTGCCACCGACTTTGATATGAGAATCTAGCCAGCCTGACGGTAAATGTTTTAGATCTTTCGGCTCATCAATATCATGCAAAGGATCAAATAACGCCAGTGTCCAACCTAATGCTGCTATACGCTGCTTAGTGACAGCGGCTACACTAGCAGTGCTCCAGATAATATCCGAAAACAGGCTTTCATCAACTTGCTTGAACCCCAACAACACATAACCACCATCAGTCGCTGGAACCATGACCGTATCATGTTGATCTAATTGCCTTACCACTGTTTGAATACACGATACCGTGAGGCTAGGACAGTCCGTACCAACTAACACAACCTTTTTAAAATGTTGCAGTGCGCGCTGACTGGCCACCAACATACGCAAACCCAAGTCACCATCAGTCTGAGCAGACCAGCGCAGCGAGTTGGGTAAATCAAATACTTGCCAGCATGAATCTGTTGGTGCTGGACTCACGCATAACTCAACGGAAAAACCAGTATCAATAGCCTGATCAATACTATGTAGCAGCAACTGCCTCGCCATACGTGCAGCACCTTCTACCCCTAACGCTGGCTGCAAACGGGTTTTTGCCTTATTGGGCGCTGGATACTTCGCAAAAATAATGATGCAAGTATCCTGATGTCCTGCAAATGAATCAGTTGTCACTATAACTGTCTCTCAATCGGTCGAATGCATCAGTATGAACGCTTTCTTATCTTACCTATCATATTAATAAAACAAATAACTTTACGACTTGTAGTAGCGTTGCTTTAAAACGTCAGGCGATACGCCGCGCCAATAATCAAAGCGCAGCTGCCACATCAAAAAAATCGTCCGCCACGTGCCATGCTGCTGCCAACGCCTCGCTGAAGTCTTAACTTTACTTTTTAGACAAGCTGGTCGAGCAATCTTTTTTAGCCGTTTACACAGCTCGATATCTTCCATTAATGACTGATTAGGATAGCCACCAATCTGCTCAAATACAGATTTTTTGATAAATATTGCTTGATCGCCAGTGGCTATCCTCATTAGGCGTGAGCGCTGGTTTATCATTAGTCCCACGATTTTCAACAATGGACTATGGCTATCTAAACGCACATCAAAGCGTCCCCAGTCGTACTGAGCCATTGCCTGTTGAACATTATCTATCGCGTCGGCTGGCAGCTCGGTATCAGCATGTAAAAATAGCAACACATCACCCGTGGCTAACATAGCGCCCACATTCATTTGCTGTGCGCGCCCAACTGTAGAATCGATAACATGCCAGTCAATGACTGATTGAGCAGCCTCTGTACGTTTGAGCAAGCGGTTGGCGACCGTAACTGAGTCATCTACCGAACCTCCATCGACCAATATTACTTGCTGCGGTGCTGGATCAAGGCTGACAATGTGAGCCACAAGCTTAGGTAAGTTATCCGCTTCATTTAATAAAGGAACGATGATGGAGAGATTCAATAGATATACCGTCACGTTAATCAACTAATTAAGGATTAGAAACTGATTTATTTTTTGTTCAAATTCCAGTTGTAATCGGTATAGCTTATTTTTATCTTGCCTTGTTTGAGATCTGCTGTCTGAGCTTTACTCAACCCTAATGACGAGCTATAACGACCCAAAAACCCTGCTAAATTTTTTGTGCCACGCCAGTTGGTTGCAAAATCTTCTTTATACCATTTAAAAATTGGCGACACTCTTAGCGTATTGCCTTTAAGACTGTTGCGGCTACTGTCTGCTAAAAACTTAGACGTTGCCTGCTCTAATTGACTGTCTAAGCGCTTGCCGGTAAAGGCATCATCTTGCAGGGCTGGACAACCAATACTGGCACAATTGACCGCAAAGTGAATACGCGGATCGTTGTAACGTTTAGAACCACGAATCAGATTGTGCTCGATATCATCAAGTGAGCGCGTCTTGCCGAGTACCGAAACAAAATCTTGCTTCCATGGCGACCCTAATAATCCGCCAATGTCTTTAATAGATTTGACGTTTGGATATTTCGTCAATACCAAATCAACCGTACCAGCGTTATAAACATTGATTAAAAATGCCAACTGCTCGTTTTTACTCCAACGATTGAACTCTGATTTAGATACCTTGCTTGTTGCCTCCAGATAGCTTGTCAGCTTACTTTTATCTGCCTTCATGCCAGCATAATTGACCACTGAAGCTTTGCCACCATTGGTCATGGTCACGTGCTTATTTAATAAGCTATCCCAGCTCTGATGATTAAAGTCAGCATGAGCGGCCACGCTTGCTAATAAAATAGTCGTGGCAATCACTGGTTGTGCGAACAACGTCTTCGCTGAAAAATTAAATACTGACATAAGGCTTACTCCGTTTACACTGATTGTTTTTGTCTAGGTTGTTTTTTGTCTACTTTAAAAGTACTTATATTAAAACTGCTAAAGCGTGTCTATTAGCGCAGGCTCTACCGCTTCTTCTAATGCACCACCACAGCTACTTCCCTGTCCTGCTGTACAGCCATAGCAATGATCCGCAATGGCAATGTCATCACCAGAAGGATTTTGCGTTAACAAATCACTTAGATGTCGCCGTGACTTGTTTGGTACAGGAATTTCTAACTGCTGATTGAAATCACAATCAAATAGCTCACCCAACCAATTAACACTAATGGTCGAGCGACACATAACCTCGGCCAAATTAGCAGCCATATAGTTGGCTTTGAGCAAATCCATATACGGATGGAATTGTTTCTTTGCCAATAGCACCGCGCCAAAACGCTGAATAGGCATATTGGTTAGGGCAAATAGATGATTAAACTCAATAGCAAAGTGCGCTTTTAGCTCATGCTTATAATCCGCTTCAAGCTGCTCTTGATTGGGTGGCAATGTCGCACCTTGTGGGTTGTAGACTAAGTTTAACGTTAAATCCGAATCAGGCTTGCCATAGCCCAACTGATTGAGCTTTTGTAATCCCAATATACTGTCGTCAAATGCGCCTTTACCGCGCTGCTTATCCACGTTTTCTAAGGAATAACAAGGCAAAGATGCCACCACTTCAACGTGGTTATCTGCTAAAAACTGTGCCATATCCTCATAACCTTCTTCCATGAGGATTGTCAGATTACAGCGGTCTATCACTTTGACACCTAAGGCTCGAGCAGCCTTAACCAAATACTTAAAATCCTCGTGCATCTCAGGTGCACCGCCCGTCAAATCAAGCGTATCGATGTTTTGTGCTTGCAATACCTCTGGTATCAACTCAACCAACTCACGTGACATCATCTCGGTACGATAAGGGCTGGCGGCTACATGACAATGTACGCAGGACATATTACATAAGTAGCCCATATTGACTTGCAATATCGTTAGTTGACGGCGTTTTATCGCTGGAAAATCAGTATGC
Source organism: Psychrobacter sp. AOP7-B1-25 (assembly GCF_052376195.1). Lineage (NCBI taxonomy): Bacteria > Pseudomonadati > Pseudomonadota > Gammaproteobacteria > Moraxellales > Moraxellaceae > Psychrobacter > Psychrobacter sp. AOP7-B1-25. Next base: position 34,952 of record NZ_JBQSVK010000013.1, on the reverse strand, counting down.
TCAAGTAAATCGATAGTTGATTTCATAGTGGTCTAAAATCCTGTTAGCAGTACAACTAAAAAAGGATAGCAATATAAATTGAATTTTATGAATAAAGAAGGTAGCGCATTGCTTTTACTGTTTATTTTGAAAATTTACAGCTTAAAAATTATTTACCTACTTTACGGTTTATCTAATCAATCATACCTGATTATCAATAACTATTGACAACTAAACATATGGATTTTATCTTTTATTCCAAATAAGCATTAACCTTCTTTAGTCCTTATCAGCTTCGATAAAACGCTTATCAATATACTTCTTAAGATGCCATACCCAGCGACCTTGTAGGTTGACGTTACCCCAACTACCAATAGCGTATTTATCACCGCAAGATAGCAGGTATAGCGTGCGAGTCTTTGGCTGATAGCCTTTCATCACGCTATCTTTTAGATAGGCCAATAAGTTATCGGCTTCGATGGCGCCACCATGTACTGAGTGTACCCCTGAATGCGCCACGTATTTATCGACTCGTGTCGCCACATCCCCGACAGCAAACACATTAGAATGAGAGATGCTCTGCTGTTTATGGTTTACCGCGATAAACCCATGTCCCTTGATTTCCAAATCCGTAGAGTCAGTCCATGCCGACCCTATGACGCCAGTCGCAGCAATGACAGCATTGATAGGCAATGATTTATGAGTGGTCGACAGCTTGCCATCACAATAATCAGTTGCTCGTTCTCGAATTATCGTAATGCCATGGCGATATAACTGCTTGACCACCCGCTGACGAAAGCCCGAGTTAAACCCTGATAAAAGATTCTCACCGCATACTAATGTCACTTGATGATTACGATTGATTTTCTGTAGCGCGACTTGGGCAGCCATGACCAACTCTATTGCCGCCGCGCCCGCTCCGATAATAGCCAATTGATACTTTTCAGATTGCTGAGCATCCTTTAGAACTTGCTGCCATTGCGTGATAAATGTCGATAAGGGTCGTATAGCAATCACGTCAGTATTAGCATCGCTACCTACAGTACCAGCATCAACCTCTCTATCGACACTATTGTTACCATTGTTTCTGTGATCATTTTGATCATACAGCCAACGCATGTCCGTATCTGCGCCCGTATTTAGAGACAACACATCATAGGAAAAATCCGTTTGTTCATCGCCAGTCGTCACTACTTTATTAGAGGCTGCGTTTACTTGAACAAGCGACTGCTGAACGAAGCGCACACCTGCTCGCATACAAAGCGATTTGATATCGATACTGATATCATGCAACTGATAATGCCCTGCCATCCAACCAGGTAACATGCCAGAATAGATTGTTTGTGGTTGCTCACTAATCAAATGAATATCTGCATCTGTAGTATCGGTTTGCTTTAAGCGCTCTGCGCTAAGGCGGCGCAACATGCCAATATGAGCATGACCTGCCCCTGCTAATAGTAGTATTTTTTTCGATGAAAATTTTGTCATAGATGATTTTATCAAAGCGGTTGGTTAGTGTTTAATAGAACGATTATTAATATAAATGACTTTAAAAACTCATTTAAAAGTATCATATAAATAAGACAAATCTATTGCGGGTACACAGCAAGAGCGTAAATGACTTATATGGTTTATACGGATTCAGCAATAGTCACTGCGTTGTTCGTTATTGCGAGAACGATATTTTGTATCACTGAATTAAAATCATAAAATAATGTGAAATTATTTATCATCGCCCAGTACAATAGGACACTATAAGAGCCGCATGATAAATTGCGCTACTTGACCCATTATTTGAGAAACATTGTCAAAACCATTAATGAAAATTATAAGTAATCAAGGAACCTTACATGAGTACCAACACCGATACCAGTAACGATCATATTTTGTCTTCTGATAATATTCACTACTTGCATCATGATTTTTTTGAACCAAGTAACAAAGACGTCGACATTAGCGCGACTTTACTGATTGTGCATGGCATGGCAGAGCACAGCGGTCGCTATAGAGATTTTGCACAGTTTTTGGCAGACAATGGTATTGCTGTGGCAACTTACGATCATTTAGGTCATGGACAGACTATCAAGACCGAGGCCGATCTCGGTTTTTTTGGTGAAGAACATCCGGTACAGTCGTTATTAAAGGATGTGATTGTGATGGCAGATAGCCTAAAAGACCGTCATCCAGATGTGCCGCATTTTGTAATGGGTCACTCGATGGGGTCTTTTATCGTGCGCAATGTACTCAAACATCATGCGCATAATTTTACAGGCGCCATCCTAATGGGTTCAGCAAATGCTAACCCACTGGCCAAGGTTTTATTACCCATTAATAAACTACTGGCCAAAGTCGCACCAAGACAGCCGAATACAATTTTTGCTAAGGTAATGAACAAAGTCCTCAACAGCCAACTACCTGATCGCAACTCGTCCTCACAGTTTGCGTGGCTCAGTGAAAATACTGCAAACATTGAAGCCTATGAAGCCGATCCTCAGACTGGTTTTGACTTTACCAATAATGGTTTTATGACGTTGTTTACGCTCATGGATACTGGGTTGAATAAAAACTGGGCCATCACCATTGCCAAAAACTTCCCGATGCTGTTTATTAGCGGTGAAGATGATCCAATCGGTGAAATGGGTCGCGGTATACGCAGGGTTGTCACGCGTTTGGACAAGCTTAATTTCAGTCATGTCGATATCCAGCTATACCCTAATATGCGCCATGAAGTGTTGCACGAAAAAGATAAGCAGACTGTCTATCAAGATATTTTAGAATGGATAGAGACCAATACGACTGGCGATTAAATCATGATAAATTAGTTGTCTTAAGAAGACATCTAAAAACAACTCATTCAATATTGTCACAATAAGGTCTTCAACGTGTTTGCTAAAAGCGGCCAAATTGGCGACAATACAGCGAGCAAGTTTTTGGACCGAGCCATACCTTGAGTTTTACTTCAGGCTGGGTCATATAAGTCAGTAACCATAACATTAAGATTAATATCCCTTTCATTCATTTTAGGATTTTTTATGTCACTACAACAAACCATCGAACAAGCCTTTGAAAATCGTAACGAGTATAGCCCAAGCACTATGCCACAAGACGTTCGTGATGCGGTTGAACAAGTACTTGAGCAACTAGATAATGGCAGCCTACGCGTTGCAGAAAAGAGAGATGGCGAATGGGTTGTCAACCAATGGGCGAAAAAAGCGGTATTACTGTCTTTCCGTCTAAACGACAACTACGTTCAAGCTGCTGGCGAGCATGTGCAGTTCTATGACAAAGTGCCGACTAAGTTTGCTGATTGGACAGAGGCACAGTTCAAAGAAGCTGGCGTACGTGTTGTGCCACCAGCAATCGCTCGTAAAGGATCTTTCATCGCAGCTGGTGCGGTATTAATGCCATCGTATGTCAATATCGGTGCTTATGTTGACCAAGGCGCCATGGTAGATACGTGGGCGACTGTTGGTTCATGTGCTCAAATCGGTAAAAACGTCCATCTATCAGGCGGCGTTGGCATTGGTGGCGTATTAGAGCCATTGCAAGCAAACCCTACTATCATCGAAGACAACTGCTTCATCGGTGCACGCTCTGAAATCGTTGAAGGCGTAATCGTAGAAGAAGGCGCTGTCATCTCTATGGGTGTATACATCGGTCAATCGACGCGCATCTATGATCGTGAAACTGGTGAGATCCATCGTGGCCGTGTACCAGCAGGTTCTGTTGTCGTACCAGGTAGCTTACCGTCAGAAGATGGCACGCACAGCTTATACGCTGCAATTATCGTGAAAAAAGTTGATGCGCAAACTCGTGAAAAAACATCAGTAAATGAGCTATTACGCTTAGCCTAAATATTTAGCACGTACCGTTGTTTATTGAATAATATTGTTTTATATGAAGATGCTGGAGAATGACTCCAGCATCTTTTTTGCAGCTTAATATAACGTGTTACGTTATAATCCTCTTTTAGTTTTGCTTTATGCAAACACAAAACCATCCGTACAATCCCCTGCCTTTTTTATTACGATTGATAAATGCTTTATCGCCTTATCGACCTTTAACTGTATTTGAAATATTATGAGTGAATCATTATTACGCACCGCCGCTATCCCTGTCACTGACCCTGAAGCAGGATTGCGTCTGACTGAGATTTTTTATTCCTTACAAGGTGAAGCAATCACCTCAGGCTTGCCGACGATATTTGTGCGTCTAACGGGCTGTCCGCTGCGCTGCGTCTATTGTGATACTGAATATGCTTTTACTGGCGGCGAACGCCAATCATTAGAAACCATCATAGAAACCATCAAAGGCTATCCTTGCAAGCGCATCTGTCTAACTGGTGGTGAGCCGTTAGCACAGCCAAATGCTATTGAGCTGATGACACGTTTGCTGAGTGATGGCTACGAGATATCTCTTGAGACAGCAGGCGCACTCACAGTAGAACATGTGCCGCCAGCAGTCAGCAAGGTGATGGATCTCAAAACGCCAAGCTCAGGCGAAGTCGATAAAAACTTATGGTCAAATCTTAACTATCTCACCGAGCATGACCAAATCAAGTTCGTCATTATGAATCGTAAGGATTATGACTGGGCAAAAGCTAAATTGACCGAGCACAAGCTAAACGAATTGGTCGGTACGGTGTGGTTCTCTCCGATGTTCAACGTCGCAGACGATGTCGACGAACAGCTCAGCCCTGAAGTACCTGTACTAGCGCGAGAACTGGCGGAATGGATGTTGGCTGATGTCTTGCCAGTACGTTTTCAGCTGCAACTGCACAAAATCATTTGGGCAGACGCCAAAGGCAAGTAAAAATACGAAGTGTAAACACCTAGAGTGCCCTAGATTAGCTACCCTATTGGCAATCAGTTGGTCTGCTATCAGGCGTGGCTGCGACCAACCTGTTCTTATATGCACGAGAGCACGCAGTAACCTCAAGCAAGTGAGATCATCTTTACTTTAGTCGGTGGTATGATTCTGCTGGGTAATCCACTTCCCTTAGGTTTAGTCGGTATCGTGCTGATTATTATCGGACTAATACTGTTTGCAAAAGATGGCTAAAACAACAACACCTATCATTTTGATAATTACGATTTGGCAATATAACCATGGTTAATGCTTTGATTTTTCCTGATATTCTATTATATTTATTGGATATGGTTGGCGTTATTGCGTGCGCCATTGCAGGAACGTTGCTGGCGCAGCATAAAGGTTTTGATATCGCTGGTTGTATTTTGGTGGCGATGGTTAATGCTATCGGCGGTGGCACATTACGTGATATGGCTCTAGATCGTCACCCTCTATTTTGGATGACCGACCTTAATTACGTGATCGTTATCACGGTGACATCTCTTGTCTTACAAATCTTCTTCCATCTTTATCATAAGATTGACAATGCATTAAAACTTTTCGATGCCATTGGACTGGCAGCTTTTAGTGTGATTGGTTTTAAGGTGGCCCTAACCCTAGACATGTCACCTCTCATTGCTATTATGATGGGGGTCTGGACCGCCATTATTGGTGGCCTACTGCGTGATATCATCTGTAATGAGATACCTCTAGTGCTACAGCGTGAGATTTATATTACTGCCAGTATCGCAGGGTCCGTGACTTATTTGTGCTTACAGTATTTTGGGGTAAGTGCCAGTATCAACGAATTTATTATGTTATTTGTCATATTTGCGGTACGTATGCTAGCGCTTAGGTTCGACTGGCATCTGCCCTCTATACGACTTGTAGATTGATTAATTGAGCAAAGCTCTGCTTAGGTAGCTTTTGTTTGACTAACGATAATTGAAAATAGTGAGAACTGCCCATGTTGGCTATCGTATTGGATCCTACCGTACTGATCACTACTTTTGACCCAGGCTCTTTGATATATTTATTTGATATGATCGGTATTATCGCCTGTAGTATCTCAGGCACGATACTTGCCAAACACAAAAACTTCGATGTCTTCGGCTGTCTGCTCGTGTCTATTGTCACCGCTATCGGTGGCGGCACAGTACGCGATGTGATTCTAGATCGCCATCCATTATTTTGGATGGTAGATATGAGCTACCTGGCCCTTATTACGATCTCTTCACTAGCGATGCAGATATTTTTTCATCCAAACTCAAGACGCGTGGATAAATTTCTCAAACTCTCCGATACCATTGGTTTGTCAGCCTTTACGCTAATAGGTATCAAGATTGCTGATGACATGGGCGCCAATGTGCCTGTGGCTCTATTATTGGGTGTGATTACCATCGTGGTTGGTGGCATCATTCGCGATATGATTTGCAATGAGATTCCATTGGTACTACAGCAAGAGATTTACATCACTGCGGCGTTAACGGGTGGTGTTTTGTACTTTGCTCTAAGGCACTTAGGCGTTACAAATTGGGTAGCTGACATTTCTACGATGAGTACGATTTTTACCTTGCGTATGCTGGCTATTCGCTACGATTGGCAGTTTCCAACAATAGAATGGAAATACTGACACTAGCATAAATAGGTGTGAAGAATGCCAGCGCGCCCATATGTGAGCGCGTCTATTATTGGCGTTTTAGCATTGTTGACTTAGCCTTGCTCTACCACAGCCAAGTCTTTTACCATCAGCTGTAAGCTTTGCTTGCCATTCCACTCATTGATATCTAGCTGAAATAACAAATGGACTTGCTTAGCACGGTAATCCCAAGCTTCATTGTCAAAGTTAAAGCAAATTGCCTCTATCGGATATTGAACTTCTGGATAGCGCAGTGATAGCTTAAGATGTTTGTCTTTCAAAATCTTAAAGCTCAGAACTTCAAACACACCGTCAAATACAGGTGGCGCAAATCCATGACCCCAGATACTGGCATCAGCTAAATGCTCAGCAAACCATAAGCTAAAGTCGCTCGCTTGCAAAGGTCCATCGGTGAATTTTTGCTCTGCAAAGACTTCATCATCCATTTTGGCCATTACTTCGTTAAAGGCTGTGACAAATGCCTCAAAGTTACGGCGCTTGAGGGTCAGACCTGCTGCCATCGCGTGCCCACCGAAATGACTGATTAAGTCAGAGTGGCGCTCAGCAACTTGTTCAATCGCATCACGAATATGTATACCTGGGATAGACCGTGCTGAACCTTTAATGGCGCTGTCTTCATCCGTTTGTTCAGTATCTGCTGGCGCAAATACGATACTCGGTAGATAGTGACTCTCTTTCAATCGACCAGCGACAATGCCAATGACTCCTTGATGCCAGTCATCTTGATATAGAATAATACTACGCGCGCCTCTATTGCTCGCTTTAGCAGTAGAGACAGCTGGAGTGATTGACTCATCGTTACTGGTATTATCATTGCTATCACTACTCGTACTATCGTCTTTAGTAGCCAGTGCTTGTACGATACTATCAGCTTGCGCACGCATCTCGCCCTCTACATGACGACGCGTGCGGTTTAACTGTTCAAGCTCTTGTGCCAAACGTTGTGCCGTACTCCAGTCTTCTGTTAATAAGCACTCGATACCAATACGCATATTATCCATACGCCCAGCGGCATTGATACGTGGGCCCAACACAAAACCAAAATCCTGTGCATGAAGTTGCTTGGGATCACGGCCAGCTTGCTCAAGCAATGCCAATATCCCCATACAGCAGCGGCCTTGACGAATGGCTGATAACCCGTGATGAACCAAGATACGATTGTTTTTATCCAATACTCCAACATCTGCAATCGTTCCAAGTGCGACCAAATCCAGATATTGGCTAACCTGTACCGTAGACTTGTCAGCTTCGCGGCGTAGCTTTGCTAATCGTCCAAGCACATAAAATGCGACTCCAACTCCGACCAGTGCCTTACTAGCAAAGTTACAATCTAACTGATTGGGATTGACCACCGCTTCCGCAGGTGGCGTCTCTTTGGTCGTAAGATGATGATCAGTGATAATTACCGTGATACCATCAGCTTGGGCACGCGCTACCCCTTCATGACTTGAGATGCCATTATCAACTGTTACTATCATGTCTGGCTGGAAAGTCTCAATACCTAACTCGACAATCTCTGGCGTCAGACCATAACCGTATTTAAAGCGATCTGGCACTAGGAAATCAACGACTGCACCCATCTTCGTGAGCGCGCGCATCATTAGTGCTGTACTGGTTGCACCATCACAGTCAAAATCACCAACGATTAGAATACGCTGACGCTCATCAATCGCCAAGTCTAATAAACGCACGGCCTCAGTGACACCGTGCAGGGCCTCAGCAGGCAATAGACCAGCTAAACTGGTCGTCAGCTCATCAGGCATTGTGATACCTCGCCCTGCATACAGACGGGCAAGCGTGAATGATTCAGCGGCAAGTGGTTGCAGCGCGGCGGGCAACTCGTCGATGCGAGTGCTGGTATAGCGGGGGGTTAAATTTAGCATGAACGTATTCTACTGGCTTTGGTGGAGGGTCACAATGACAATTTATACTACCTTTGTATATCATTAAGCATTGTACAATCTGTTAAGTAATGCCCGTAAGTTGGCGATGATTGATACGGCCATTTCTATAGCTTGTACAAACCAACTTCACTTCATTACTTACAAAAAAGGTGCACAGTGTGAGTAATTTCATTCATTTTGCTACAAAGCAATGATTGTAAGCCACGCATAAATCCATAGAATAGTAAGCAACTGAAGAATTTGTTATTTACTGAACTTTTTATCATCTATATTTTAATTATTTATAAGGACGCTTTATGAAAACCACACCAGTTGCCGAAAAACTTCCAAACACTATCGACCCTAACCTAGATCTTGATAAAATTAAAAAAGAATGTCAGGGAATGGTAAAAAAACGCGCTAGAGTTTCTGCTGGTGTAGCTGTTGTTCCAGTACCATTTTTTGATGTTGCAGTCGATGCGGGCATGTTGACCCAATTAATTCCAGAGATTAGTGAGCGTTTTGGTCTCATTGAAGACCGTCAGTCAGCCATTAATCTAGAGTCACGCGAAGTGCATTGGAGCGCAGTAAAAGACCGTACCGTAGATTTCGCTGGTCTAATGGCGACACGCGGTATCGTCAAAAAAACCATTCAAGGTTTCGGTGGTCGTATCGCCGCTAAACAAGTGACCAAATTTATCCCACTTGGTGGTCAATTGGTCGCTGCGACTATGGGCTATACGATTTTTAAGAAAATCGCTAATGACCATATCAACGAATGCTATAAGTTGGCAAAAGATATTCAGCAAAAGGAACACGGTAAAAACGTATAAAAGAGATAGATAGCTTACTTATTCCCTATTAAACCAGTTAAGTAATTACTTAGCTGGTTTTTTTTGATTCTACGATTAGAAAATGGTATGAGCCATGAGTTAATAATGTCATTAATAGGTTTTACTGATAAGATGGATGTCCAAAACTATCAACTACTCTAAGGAGTTAACCCATGAAAAAACTTTTGGCTTCAACCGCTATGCTTGCCACTCTTGCTCTAGCTGGCTGTACATCAACGGGTACTGGTACGACTACAGGTGGCAGCACTAGTGCTAACACAGCCATAACAACTGCAAGTAGCATTGGTATGAATGTATTAACATCAGCGATTGATACGCAATGTCGTAGCGAAATTGAAAACCAAAACGCATGGCGTGTAGCAAGTGCTGCGATGACTGAAGCACAGCAAGAAACGGTTAAAACCAATGTTTGTGGGTGTGTGAGTGAGCAAGCGCCTCAGCAAGTCACTATCGTTGAATTGGGCAATGCCGCTATTGACTCAAGCTATCGCACCCAGTTAGTATCAGAAGTGGTCGCAAAATCTATCCAAAGTTGCTATGCAAGCTTTGTGCAATAGAAGGTAAATTGCGTTATTCATAAAAATAAAAAGTAATAAAAAGGGTGCGTTATACATAGCGCACCCTTTTTATTGCTAATGTTTTAATTCTACTGATTAGCCTAAAACTTGTTTGTCTCAGGTGGTTGAGACGTTATAGAAGCAGTGAGAGGCAATGATTGGCTGCGGCGGAAGTATTTTGAAGAGCTCTCGATAATTTTGTCTACTTCCTTAATTAAATCATTGATAACATCATCGTAAATACCGTGATATAGCTCTTTTTCAAATGCAGTAAATGGATGCTTACGCGAAGCTGAACCAACCTCAGTGACGCCGTCTTTACTATAAAAAATATCTACACGTCCATCACTGTTCAACACACAATTTAATAGTCCGCCTTCGATTTCCATCTCTACACGTTCTGGCATAAAAATGTAATCATCTACATCAATGAGTTTTTTTTCTACTTCTCGTTTAAAAAATGACTTGATATCAAACATAGGTACATCCCTAACTTTATAATTATAAGATACGTGAGCATGTCGAGCACTGTGGCTGCTACCCAATATTCATCTGTGTGATTAACGGGTCATGCTTTACTCAGTTATCCTATAAGATAGCGTCAGGTTATTTAAGGGGCGATATGTAAAACTGCGTTTGATGTTGGTAAAAATGTGTGGTTAGTCTTAGCTTCAATATATAACCAGCAAAATAGGTCTATAAAAATACACCTAAAAAAAGGGCACTGCCAGCTAGCAACTCCCCTTTCATATTATCGAACTACATTGACTGACTGAATTAGACCCAGTCTTTTTCACGAAATGACTTGAGTACTTCTACAAATACTGCCATCTCATCAGGTCTACCAAGCGTTAAACGATTAAAATCAGTAATAGGCGCAAACTCACGTCCAACCGCAATCCCATGTTCGCGCATTCTATCGATATAGGTTTGTACATCGCCTTTTATCTCATGAAATACAAAACTCGCCTGCGAGGGCAAGTAACGTAAACCAAGCTCATCTAATATCTGCTCAACCATCTGCCGCGATTGATTGGTCGTCCGCAAGCTCAATGCTAGAAACTCGTCATCATCCAAAGTCGCTAACGCAGCGACAGCGCCTGACAAATTGGTATTATCAATCGAGATAAAAGCCTCGAGTCTGGCTACCATTTTCGAGCTAGCAACTGCATAGCCGACACGCATGCCAGCAAGTGCACATAATTTTGAAAAAGTACGCACGATAATAAGATTCTCTGAACGCTGTTGTCTTACCCACTCAATACCACTTTCAAAACTTGGATCAGTCACATACTCTGAATAAGCCTCGTCTAGTAAAAAATAATGGTTGTCTGGCGCACTTTCTACCCATTCTTTGAGCTTTACTGTATCAGTAATAGTCGAAGTTGGATTATTTGGATTGCACAGATAAAACAAGCTAATCCCATCAAAGTCATCAGCGACTTTTTGCATGCTGTGTAAGTCAAAGTCATAATTTTCAGTAGTCAGTGGTATTTTTACCACAGGCACATCAATAGATATCGCATATAACTCAGCATAGGCAAAAGTTGGATGCGGCACGATAACTTGAAATTTTTTACCTTCTACCAATGCTTGATGTTGTAGCATTTGGACGACGGTACGGATATTTTCACTAGAGCCACTGCCTAGTGAGATTTGGCTCTCCGACACACCATTTATCTCAGCGACCTTAGTAATCAATGCCGCACGCTGGTCATCAGGATAACGAAAGCCAATGTCTAAAGAGTCGATAACGGCTTGTTTGGCCGCGTCTGACATGCCGAGTGAATTTTCGTTAGAGTTTAATTCTATTAAGTTGTTGGTAAGCACAGTAAATAATACGCCTAGATTATGTCCATTCCAAAAATTTAGTCTGTGCTGACAATGTGATCTATGAGAAAAACAAGCATCACTAGCGCCTTACTCGCGCTCAGATTTTTCGCTTGCAACTTAAATTTTCGGAATATTGTATGGATGGTGAGTTTTATGCGGATATGGTAAGTGGCAATGCGCTGTATTACAAGTATTCTATGATAAGCAAAAACCATTCACTAATCTGTATAAATGAAGCAAGTATCTAATTTATATTATAAAACATAAAGTTACTTTTTATATGGAAGCTTATATATTATTGAAGTTATAAATCGAAGTATAGATTAACAATAGCATAGCCAATGCAAATCGATATTGACGATAATAAAGTAGCTATAATCTATGATTTCCACATGAATTTTCTGAAATATATAAGTATGAAAGGAGTACATTAAATGATGGACGAAGAAGAGTATTACTTGCAAGAAATACGTATAGAATACGAAAGAAAGTCTTTTTTCTTACATCACAATTTAGGCGCTGAAGTTCACTGGTTATTTACTCAAGCACTTTCGGCATTGGATTCTGAACTTTATTTGCCAGCTTGCACGAGCTTTATAAATGGTATTGAAGCTTCTCTCAGAGTAACTATGTCTCAAATTACAAAGCCATGTATAGTGACTGAACTTGATAACATACCTACTTTAAGCAATAGTTTGTTGCTAGCAGCTCAAAATAATGGATTACCTATAGAAGCTCTAGCTTTTCCAAAAGAAAAAATGTTTTTGAACAATTTAAACTCTAAAAAACCAAATAAAACTGATGTAGAAATCGTTCGAATAAGAAATAATCTTTGTCACGGAAACTTTCTAGAGTATACAAACACTAACCTCGGTGAAGGTAATCACTTTTTTACCCCGGAATGTTGTCGTCCATTAGCACACCAGCTTCATGAGTTATCTCGTGAATGGACAGTGCATCTAGGTAAATTTAGAAAAGAACTAATTGAAAAATCGTATCGGATCTAATATATCTATTGAAGAAAAAAAGTGAGGCACTTCCTAAGTGCCTCACTTTTTCTGTATCTATCCTAACCTATCAGATTAAATGTGCTTTTAACTCAAGCACTTTATCACGTGTCTTTGCTGCCTCTTCAAACTTCAAATCGCGCGACATTTGCTGCATCTGTTTCTCTAGGCGTTTAATTTCTTTCGCAAGCAAATCAGGACTACGTAAGATATTGATGTCGACATCTGGCAAGTTACTCTTAACTGGGATAGCTTGATTGTCGTTGGCATCCACGCTCTCCCCCGTATCAATCTTATCCGTAATACTACGGCGAGCACCTTTCGGCGTGATGTTATGCTCAAGGTTAAAGGCAATCTGCTTGTCACGGCGACGATTGGTCTCATCTATCGCCTTTTGCATACTTGGCGTAATACGATCAGCGTAAAGAATAGCCTTACCATTCAAATGACGTGCGGCACGACCAATGGTCTGAATAAGCGAACGCTCAGAACGTAAGAAGCCTTCTTTGTCGGCATCAAATATCGCTACCAGTGATACTTCAGGCATATCCAAGCCTTCGCGCAGTAAGTTAATGCCGACCAATACATCATGCACGCCTGTACGGAGCTCATGAATAATCTGCATACGCTCAACAGTGTCGATGTCCGAATGTAGATACGCCACTTTTACATCATATTCTTTCAGATAGCTAGTCAAATCCTCTGACATGCGCTTAGTCAACGTCGTAATCAGTACACGCTCGTCTTTTTCACGGCGTTTGGTAATCTCTGATAGCACATCATCGACTTGCGTCAAGACAGGACGTATCTCAATCTCAGGGTCAATCAAACCAGTCGGACGGACGACCTGTTCAACCACTTGCTCGCTATTCTCAAGCTCGTATAGGGCTGGCGTAGCACTGACATAAATGGTTTTGGGTTTAATACGTTCCCACTCTTCAAACTTCATTGGGCGGTTATTCATCGCACTTGGTAATCTAAAACCATAATTGACCAAGTTTTCTTTGCGTGATCTATCGCCTTTATACATCGCGCCAATCTGGGAAACAGTCACGTGTGACTCGTCAAGGAACAGCAAGGCATCTTCTGGAATATAATCAAACAACGTCGGCGGCGCTTCTCCCGATGGACGACCAGAGAGATGCTGTGAATAGTTTTCGATTCCGTTACAGTAACCAAGCTGCTGAATCATCTCAAGATCATACTGGGTGCGCTCTTTAAGGCGCTGCGCTTCAATTAGCTTATTATTGTCGCGAAAGTACTCCAAACGCGGTTCTAGCTCTTCACGAATCGTATGACTGGCAGCTTCTAATTTATTGCGCGGCGTCACATAATGCGATTTCGGGTAAATAGTAATACGCGGCACACTGCGTACCGTCTTACCCGTTAATGGATCAAACCACGTAATTTTTTCAACTTCATTATCAAATAAATGCACGCGCACCGCTAACTGCTCAGACTCAGCAGGATAGATATCTAATAGCTCTCCACGCAAGCGATACGTACCACGGCCGAAGTCTAGCTCATTACGTGTGTATTGCATCTCAACCAAACGCTTGATAGTCGCCGTACGGTCTATATTGTCGCCCACAACGACATGCAGCAGCATCTTTAAGTAACTCTCTGGATCACCCAAACCATAGATACACGATACCGAAGCGACAATAATCGCATCACGACGCTCTAACAAAGCACGCGTGGCGGACAGACGCATCTGGTCAATATGATCGTTAATAGCGCTGTCTTTTTCGATAAAGGTGTCACTGGCAGCGACATAAGCTTCTGGCTGATAATAATCATAGTAGCTGACGAAGTATTCAACCGCATTATTAGGGAAGAACGATTTGAACTCACCATATAGCTGCGCGGCAAGTGTTTTGTTATGTGCCATGATAATAGTCGGACGCTGAGTTTCAGCGATGACTTTCGCCATAGTATAGGTCTTACCAGAACCAGTGACACCCAATAGTAACTGCTCGTCCATGTCCGAATTGACACCGTTGACCAGTTTTTTAATGGCTTGCGGCTGATCGCCTGCTGGCTCAAAGTCAGTAACCATCTCAAAGGCACGACTCGATATTTGCGTCCCTGACGCATTAACACCACTAATTTCAGCTTCGCCTTGGAGCTGAGTGGCCAATTGATTTAACTGACGCGATGAGCGTGGTTCAGGCATTCGCATAATGGCTTTCTTCTTATTAAGGTTTATAACAATATGGGGCCTGAGCAGCGGTTTTTAAAGGAGAATAAAGGGTCTCATCTTATGTTTACAACGCTGTCTTGCTACCCAAAATATGAGTGTATATATGTACTATTTATCAAAAGATAAAGCTTAATATTAGCGGATAAAACTTACGTCGTTGTAAAAAACGCACATAGTATTCGATAAATTTACAAAGATTTTCATGGTTAACAAACTCGTTACACGACCACCTAACAAAGCCTAACACTCAAGGGTTCCAACATTGATTTAAGCTGCTATTATCGTTCTTGAATTAACAAGTTGATGACTTTTCAATACAAGTGAATTAATAGTTATATAGCAATTCATATGATTAGTTTTACACTGACTGTCATCAAATAGAAGACCAATAAAAACACATTGAACTTTTATTCAATATAACAATTTTAAATAAATGATGGAGTAAATTATGAGAGAACGTTACGCAAGTGGTATTTCAGACGAAACTGCAAAAAAAATGATTGATTTGTTAAACGCTAACCTAGCAAACGTTATCGATTTAACGCTAGATGGCAAGCAGTGCCATTGGAACCTGCAAGGTAAAGGTTTCATTGGTGTGCATCAACTGTTAGACGAAACATCAGAGCGTATTCTTGAAGTATCGGATACTATTGCAGAACGCATCGTGATCTTGGGTGGTCAGCCTAACGGTTTGGCGAGTCGAGTAGTAAAAGAGTCTATCTTAAACGACTACCCAACTGACATCACTGAAGTAGATCAGCATGTTCGTGAGCTAACTAGCCGCTACAAGAAAGTCGCAGAAACTTTGCGTGAAGCAATTGCTACTGCTGGCGATGCAGGTGATGAAGACACCGCTGACTTATTTACAGAAGCAAGTCGTATTATCGACAAAGATGCATGGTTCATTGGGGCAAACTCACCAAAGAACTAATAACACTTGAACTGAATACTTATTAAAGTTATAAAAAAGCCGTCATAGTTGACGGCTTTTTCGTGCTTATAATTTTTGTGAATCACGAAATTTTAGACAGATAAAATTCCTTATTAACAAGTCTAAGCTACTCGTCAAGTTTAAGAGCTTTAATATCTGCAGCCATTTTTGGCATAATATCTCGTACCTTTTTCATAGTAGATTCCATAACAATAGGCATTACTTGTGCCATATAGTCTTTCATCATATCTGGCTGTTTATCAATAATATTTTGGCCCGTTTTACTACTATAAAAATCTATCTGCGCATCAACTTCTTCTTGATTAAAATGCTGCTTAGCAGTTTGGACATATAGGTCGACGATTTGTTGATTCATAGAGGCTCTATTACTACCATCTATCATTTCCTGACTATATTTACTAACTATAGCTTCTAAACTTTGATGCTGCTCCATACTCAAATTGTCAGTAGGCAGTGAAGACAATATAGATTGCGTCACTTGATCTGTGATCCCACTGTCACTAGACATGTCATTCATCATCTCAACGACTTTAGTCACCTCAATGAGCTTTAATAGAGAAGCATCCGTTGGTACTGCCGCTTGTACCGATATCGTTGGCACCGCCATTAAACTGACAGCACTAATACTTAACGATATAGCGAATACAGTGTTCTTCAGTGTAGCGCTCTTAAATAAAGTTCTCATATCATTATTGCCTTATGGTTTATTAGCTGTTTTTTAGTAGACTATAGTCGATTAAATTTAAAGGTAGTATAAGGTAACCGAGGGTAGATGTACATTGAATATTTTAAGCGAGGTTAACATTACCATACTTCTATAGTGGAGTGACTATATCAGGTAAAGTCAAAGTATCTGCGTTAGGTTCTGACAGTGTCAAGATAGCCTCTTGAAACACTGGATTACTTCTAAATAGGTTTTCAATTTCTTCAAACTTCTGAGCAATATGCTCTTCTTTTTGATTACCTGCTATGTCTACTGCCGCCACCATAAATATCTTTTTTGGACCGACCCACTCTAAGTGCAGGTAGGACACACTATCGATATCTGGATGATTGAGCAGCTCACTTAAAACGTATTCATGCATACGGTCAGTGACTCTATGTCCAACTAAAAAATCACGGTTACGACTGATCAAAAATATGGCGACGATGCCCAGTAGTAGACCGACAATGATAGACCCTAACGCATCCCAATATGGCTCACCTGTATACGCATGCATACCCATGGCAGCAGCGGCAATCACCAAACCGATAACCGCTGCTAAATCTTCAAAGAACACACCGCGCAATGTTGGGTTAGATGTATCTACAACATAGCCAAGTGCACTGATATCAAGTGCCTCGCCATGCTTTTTGCTTTGTCTGTACGCCTGAACCAATGAGATTCCTTCGAGCACAAACGCCACTGCCAATACAATAAAGCCAATCGTATAGTTAGTCTCAGACTCAGTAGCATTCCATTCCTTGATACCTGTATAAATAGAGACAATTGAGCCTGCCGTAAATACACCAAAGGCTGCAATCATCGACCAAACATAAGACTCTTTGCCGTAGCCTAACGGATGACTTTTATCAGCAGGTTTGATGGACTTTTTTTCTGCGACGATGAGCAATGTACCATTACCAGCATCCGCCCATGAGTGAGCTGCTTCTGCAATCATAGAAGCTGAGCCAGTCATAAAGGCAGCAACTGTTTTTGCAATTGCAATCACAAGATTGGCCCCAACCGCAATCAACACAGTAATGAGTGAGCCTGAATGCTCATCATTGGTTTCAGGGCTTTGATTGAGCGTATTTTTTAGTTCAAGGTCATTTGGGACTTTATGATTGTCTGCCCCACGCGAGCGAGGTGCTTGCGCTTTAGAAGAAGCTGGCAAATGGCGCTGGGGATTAGCAATAGATGGCTTTAAACTCATGCTAGACTCACTGAAGTAACGTATTGATGGTAGCGTTTTTGCCATAGATGAATGGCTTAAAACATACATTAGCTTAAGATAGCTGCTTTACAATATCAGTGTCTTTTTAGTGAGTCGTTGTATAAGTTATTAGTTCAGTAAGGCTGGATAGCGTTAAATAATTTCAGATAAGTTAGGCTACTTTTTTACTTCATCATGCTCTTCATGTTCATCAACCTGCTCATTAACTTCTTCGAAATCGCAACTTGGTCGATTTGAGCTTTGCATACGCAAATTCTTACGCTCCAACGCAGCATCAGCACGGCATTGCTGCAAGTTGTTTTTAATCTCAAGTGGTGGCACTGCGGTTGGCTTACCTTTATCATCGATAGCCACCATCGTAAAGTAACAGCTGTTGGTATGACGGACGGTACGACCACGTACATCTTCTGCTTCGACGCGGATACCTACTTCCATTGAAGTCTTGCCCACATAATTAACGCTAGCTGCAAAAGTGACCAACTCACCCACATATATCGGCTCACGGAACATCACCTGATCGACGGACAGTGTCACCACATAGTTACCACTGTAGCGACTGGCACAAGCATAAGCGACCTGATCAAGCATCTTGAGTAAATCCCCACCATGTACATTACCAATAAAATTCGCCATATCAGGCGTCATCAGTACTGACATGTATAGCTCATGGTTTAAAGGCGCTTTTTTGGCAGTTGAGCTGGTATTGTATTGCGGCATAATATTCCTTAATGGTTTGAGATTTATTATGTCTACCATTTATACAGCAGGTCGCCCTATAGCACAAATAGCCATCTGTCATCAGACAGTCTAGATCGTGTAAATTACGGCTATTTAAATAGCTTTAGATAAGCCAAAATAATAAGCTTTAACTTAGCCAGTGAAAGCGATATGCAAGCCATGCCACTATGGCGCTAACCGAACCAGTCAAAATACCACCCCATACAAAGTCAACCAATGCCGTATCTAGTGTAAAACCCTTATACAGCGCCAAATTGGTAAAATCGTATGTACCATAAGCCATCAATCCAATAAGCCCGCCGAGCAAGAAGATATGACCAACAGATGCGCCTGCTTTGATTTGCGGATACAGAACCAAAATACAAAGCGCCAATATATAAAACATATAAAACACGCCAGCGGCCATCATGTTTGGCTCATCCGCCAATAGATGCCCGATGCGTGACTCGTAAAAGGCCCCTTTCATCGTCGTCAGCCAGACAGCATCGACACCCAAAAAGATAACCACAGCAGCGAGATAAATAAAAACGTAACCCATGATATTACCTCTTATAAAATGAATAAAAACGGATAAAATTTATAGTGTTAGTCTTGGTTGAATAAAGTCTAAAAATGCCAGAATACGCGAAGATACGGCACTGTTTTTGTAATATACCGCCTGTATGGCTTCACGGTTGTTTGGTCTGACTATCGCCTCAGGCAATACCTCAACCAATCGTCCAGATTCTAAATCTTTACCAATCATAAAATGTGACAATAAAGCGATACCCTGATGATTTAAACATAGCTGACGCAAGGTCTCACCACTACTGCCAGTCATATGAAAATTTAGCTTAATTGGTGTCCTTAACGGCCAACTATTTAGCTTGGAGGCATCGTTAAAGCCAATCAACTTATGAGTGCTCAAATCATCAATATGAGCTACTTCATTATGCTGATGCAAATATTCAGGACTGGCTACCAGTCGTAGCTTACTTTTACCTAGTAGGCGTGCATGCAGATTTGAGTCTTTTAAATCACCAATTCTGATAGCCAGATCCGTCTTGTACTCAAGCAAATCAATAATATTGTCATGCGAGGTGAGGTCGAGAGTGATATGTGGATACTGCGCCACAAAATCACCAACCAAAGGCGTTAATTGATGAAAGACAAACGGGCTAGCAGCGTCAATTCGTAGATGCCCACTCGGCGCTTGTTTTAACAGCTTAATAGCCTCTTCACCGGTATATAACGTATTTAAACTCTCACGCGCATATCTTATAAAGACATGTCCTTCCTCAGTCAGCTCCAAGCGCCGTGTCGTTCTGTTTAGCAGCGTGCATTGCAGCGTATCTTCGAGTCTGGACACAGCACGAGATACTTTGGCAACTTGCTGATTCAGCAAATTGGCAGCGCCAGTAAAGCTGCCCGTATCTACTACCGTCAAAAATATCTCTATGTCTTCCGTTTTAGCATGTCCCATCATCATGATTACCTTTACAAAATTGACAAAGGTATTTTGTCATTTATGCTGTTTTTTGCAAACTATAAATCCGTCAAACTACGCGCATCATTTAGTTATTAGGATGTCGTTATGCCACTCGCTTTATGGGCGCTTACTCTAAGCGCATTTGCAATTGGGACAACCGAATTTGTCATCGTTGGATTGGTACCAACTATTGCCGCCGATCTGGGCGTAAGCTTACCTTCAGCAGGGTTGCTCGTTAGCCTATATGCTGTCGGTGTCGCTATCGGTGCCCCTATACTTACCGCACTCACTGGCCGCTGGAATCGCAAAATAGTACTGATGAGCCTAATGGGTCTGTTTGTCATCGGCAACTTGCTGGCTTGGCAAGCACCCAGTTATGAAACCTTAATACTTGCCCGTATCCTGACCGGTCTGGCGCATGGTGTGTTTTTCTCTATTGGTTCCATGATTGCTACTAGCCTTGTCAGTAAAGAAAAAGAAGCCAGCGCAATTGCCATTATGTTTACTGGGCTTACGGTAGCGCTCGTCACTGGCGTACCCCTTGGCACATGGATTGGACAGCATTTTGGCTGGCGCGATACGTTTTTGGTCGTCTCAGTACTGGGTTTAATCGCTTTAATTGGTAGCGCCATATTGGTACCAAAAAACCTAAAGAAATCTATCCCTGCAACGTTCAAAGAGCAATTACAAGTCATTGTAAAACCACAATTACTACTGGTTTATCTCATGACGATCCTTGGCTATGGCGGTACGTTTACGGCATTTACCTACCTAGCACCTATCTTAGAGCAGCAAACCAAATTTGCGCCATCAGCCATTGGTCTTATCATGCTCGTATATGGCGTGTCCGTTGCTATCGGTAATATCTGGGGCGGAAAACTTGCAGATAAACGTGGCCCTATTAGTGCGCTTAGCATTATATTTAGTGCCCTAAGTGTCATTCTTTTACTGTTCACCTTTACTATGCAGTCCAAGATTGCCGCAGTGCTAACTATTCTGGTATGGGGTGCTTTCGCCTTTGGTAATGTACCGGGCCTACAAATCTACGTGGTCAAGCAAGCTGAAAAATATACGCCGAACGCCGTCGATGTTGCTTCTGGATTGAATATTGCTGCATTCAATATCGGTATCGCACTGGGCTCAATCATCGGTGGTAGCGTGGTTGAAAATATGTCGTTGCAAGACACGGCTTGGATCGGCGCTGTCATCTCTTTAATGGCATTGACGGTAACACGCTATTCAGGTCTACGTGATAAGCGTACTCTGCAAGCATCGTCGAACCTTTCGATGTAAATCTTTTCAATATACAACCTTGCAACACATGGGTCTCAAACTATTTATACAGTATGAGACCATATGAATGCTATGAACAAACCATATTTACGTCACCATACTTATACCGATGCTATGGCTGACGTATCTGCATCGTTGAAGACAGTCTCATCGTTCAAAACCGTTTCGTGATTTAAGACGGCAGATGGTAAGTCAGAAAAATGCAGCGTATCGATGTTGTTAGGCTTCACCGCAGTGACTTGTACCACACCGATCGTGCGCTCCAAAAAGCCACCTTCGCAATAGCAAAAGTAAAACTCCCATAGGCGGATAAAGGCATCGTCATAGCCAAGCGCTTGAATCTCTGTACGCTGCGCCATAAATGCAGCACGCCAATCACGCAGCGTATACGCATAGTCAAAGCCATAATCATGCAATTGTTTGACGACCATGTCGGTCTGCTCAGTAAATTGGGTAGTTAGCTCTTGGTTTGAAAGCAGACAGCCACCTGGGAAGATATGCGTTTGGATAAAATCAACTGAATCGATATACTCTTGATAATTTTGATCATTAAAAGTGATGGCCTGCAATACCATAAGACCCGTCGGCTTGAGTAAACTATTACACTTGGCAAAGAAAGTTGGTAAATACTCATGCCCCACTGCTTCAATCATCTCGATACTGACTAGCTTGTCATATTGTCCTGTCAGCTCACGGTAGTCTTGTTTGAGCAGTGTAATCTTGTCTGATAGACCTGCCGCCTTGACTCGTCGCTGTGCTTCATCATACTGAGCATCAGAGATAGTCGTGGTGGTCACATGACAGCCGTAATGCTTGGCCGCAAAGATAGCAAAACCGCCCCACCCTGTACCAATTTCAATCACATTATCATCAGCGCTAAGCTGTAAACGTTGGCAAATAAGCGACAGTTTATGTTGTTGAGCATCGCTAAGCGTTACGTCAGGCATAGGATAGACTGCTGATGAATACATCATCGTATCGTCCAAAAACCGCTCATACATATCGTTGCCCAAATCATAATGCGCTAAGATATTAGATTTGGAGCCAGATTTGTCATTACTACGCAGTTGATGCTTCGCTTTTTCAAATGCTTTACTAATACCAGCAAAACGATTCTCTAATTTATTGAGCACTGCTAAGTTACGAGCTGCCAAGCGAATTAAACCTGTTAGATCATCCGTATCCCACTCACCATCGATATAGCTGTCCGCTAGTGCGATAGAGCCGCCAAGTAATAGCTGGCGATAGACAGCAGAATCATGAATATGTAATGTTACATGTAGCGAATGGCGACCAACCGCCGAGCTACTAGCGTCATTAGTAGCGACTCTACCAAAACTACTGGTCTTATGTTCCTGCTCATCGAATGTTTCAATCAGCGTGAGGCTACCAAACTGAACATGCTGTAACGCACGAAAAATGAGCTTTCTAGCTAAGTGATTCACACTATTGCTGACTGGCTGTAGTACAGCACTTTCATTAACTACTTTACTTACACGAGCAGTTAATTTCTCTAGTTTTGTGACTGGTGCTCGGTCGGTCGTGCTGGCATCGTGTGTTTATCCTTGTTTAAATGCTTTATTTTTTAATGGTTCATTTTTAGTATTACATTGATGAGATTTTTGGATTGTTGAAATTTAAAACTGCTAGAACTATAAGATATCTTTTTAACTATTGCCTCTCTTCTAGCTACTTTTCTGTTGGCTGTCAGCTAATTTCTCATCGTAGTTGATATACGGCACCTTTTTAATCGCATAGAGCTTGAAAGCATTCCAATAGATACGCGTTAAAGACGTCATATTCATCAATGGGTTTTTCCGCAAACTATGACGAACAGCATCTTCCGTCATTGACACGCCTGATATTTTTATACCAGTTTTTAGAACTTCACCGCGCTCATCTCTGATATTGATAGCAATACGAACTTGCAAGCCAGTATTAGGTTGCTCGTCCGTCTTTGTACGCTTTACCGTAACCTGCCAACGGTACAGCTGATCGATAGGGTTAAAAGGTGATACATGAAAGTTCTTATCATGACAGAGCTCAGTATCCTCTCCTTCTAACAAAAACCCGTAGTAATGGCGCTTGTCCCATGGCGTATTAGACACTTCAGCTAATAGATGAGTGGGCGTTTGCTGTGCATCAAACCCTAAGTAAAAATTAACGGGGCTAAAGTACATGCCCGCATTACGGCAGACGAGTAATCCCAACATATCGCCTTCAGGTACGCTACCTGCATATTTTTCAAATGCTTGGCTTAAACGTTTTTCTAGTGCTTGAACAGACTGTACATTACTATCAAGATTTTTATCATCGCTTAGGCTATTAGCACTCTGTATATCAGTATGCTGTAAATAATCATCAGGACAGAAACGTTGCAGCGCCTTTTTCTTTGCTGAAAATAGAGGCAGACTTCGCGCTAGTAGCTTTTTTGGTAATATTGTCCGTAGAGGTAGTTTTCCTAGAAACTTACTCTCATCAAATGCTGATGTGCTAATTTCAGGAAGCTCCTGTCCTGCTATCAGCGCACTGATATTGACCCCCCAGTAGCGATAAGGGTAAACAAATTTATTCACACTAGGTAGCAACCGACTGTGCCATGTCGTGCCCTCAAACAGTTGATGTGGCAATGCTTTTGTATCATAAGAGGACTCATGATTTGGCGTAGCATTGGTATTTTGAGCGGACGTGGTCATAAATAATCTCTTGTGTACGGCGTACTTTTTATATAGTGAATATTTCGAAATACTTAGAATATATAACGACATTAGACGTCATATTATTTGGCTTTACGGCGACCGAATAAACCACGTTTCTTATGTTGGCTCGTATCAGCAGTAGCATTCTGCAAACGATCAACATACTCAACCAACTCCTGATTGGTTGTCGCTATGGTGACTTCGCGCTTATTCAGCCTACGTAACTTGGTATCCGCTTTTACAGGTAAGTCTTTATAACGGAACGGCGTATGTGCGCTATCAGCGTCAGGTAAATGGGCTGGATCAACCTCGTCTTTTATATCAATATCAAAACCAAGCGCCTGACAGACGCGTAATCCACTGCGTACGCCATCTTCATGAAAGCCATTAAACCAATAAGCTCCGCAGAAATGCGTGTGTGAGCCGTTACCAGAGATATCCGACCATTTGGTCTGCGCATCAATCATCGCAAGATCAAATACTGGATGACTATAATCGATGCTCTTAACTATCTGTTTATCATCAACGCTTTTATTGTCTACAGCTGGATTTAGGGTAACCAAATAATTGTGCTTTTTGGTCAAGCGTTGCAGGATATTCATGTGATAAGTCAGCACTGGCTTTGTAGGTATCTGTGCGTTTCCAGCCGCTTGCTCATCCTTAGCATCGCCTGAGACCGATTCATCTATTAAGTAATTCCAGCTTGCCCATGCCAATGGCTTCTTGGGCAAGACACTGGTATCGGTATGTAATACCGCTGTGTTCTTAGTAAAGCGAAAGTGACCTAACACTTCAGATTCTTCAGTGCTAGCATCTTTTAAGATCTTTAATGCAGTATCGGCATGACAGGCAAAGATGACTTCGTCAAATACAAGGTTTTCGACTTGGCTGTCAGTGTTATTTTTATCCTGCACTGTTAAAGTTACTTGCCCGCCATTACGAACCACAGACTGTACTGGGCTATTGACTCGTATTTTACCGCCTGCTTTTATAAAGCGTGGAATCAGTTTATTGACGTACTGTTTTGAGCCGCCTTTTATCGTAAACCACTGCGGACGATTGACCACGTCGAGCAACCCATGGTTATCGAAGAACTGTGCAAAAAACACCAACGGAAACTCTTGTACTTCATCTAAACTGGTTGACCAAATGGCCGAAACCATTGGCAGTAGATAATTATCGGTAAATAGCTGACCATATTTCTTTTGTGCTAGATAACCGCCAAGCGTTTGTTCTGCATAGCTACTGACATCTTGTTCTTGAGCGCGCGCTCTATCATAGTCTTGGCGTAGCTGTTTGATATGCTTATTGAACTGTAAGATATCTTTGATGAACTGCCAAAATTTTGGATTAAGTACGTTTTTACGCTGTGATAATAAAGTGTTGAGCGTATGACCGTTGTATTCAAAATGACGGGCGGTATTTTTGACAGAAAAGCTCATATCCGTCGCTTGAAACGGCACTTGCAACTCATGAAGCAAACGAAAGAAGTTAGGGTATGTGCGCTCATTAAAAACAATAAACCCTGTATCTATCGCACTACTCTCTACGTTACTGCTCTTTGCTTTTTTACCGTCTTGTAGTGCTACATCAATCGTATTTACATGCCCGCCGATATAATCATTGGCTTCAAATACCGTTACATCATGTTGCGTACCTAGATAATGAGCGCATGTCAGCCCTGATACACCTGAGCCGATGATAGCGATACGTTTTTGAGCGGTCTGATGGTCAGAAGCTGTTGCAGCATTGGTAGCAATTTTTTGGTTACTTGCACGCTTGAAACGAGTAAACGGCATAAAAGCATTCCCTTCTGTATTTTTCTGTCATTATGTGACTAAGAGTTGTATTGATAGTAGATTATTTTTTATTAAGCTTTTCACTAACTTGCTGCCAGACCAGATCAGGCAACGTACCTAATGCTTTTAATGGCATGGTCAGTTTTTTAGGGAATTCGATCACCTCATGTCCATCCTCAATACCATCGCGTATGGCTTGACTTGCCTGCGCTGGCGTCTGGATAAATGGCATTGGAAAATCATTCTGTTTGGTCATAGGCGTTTCGACAAAACCAGGTACAACTAAGCTGACTGACACATCATGTGGAGCAAGACTAATCTGTAGGGTCTTCATTAAATAATGGATAGCCGCTTTTGAACTACCATAAGCTTCAGCTCGCGCAAAAGGCACATAAGCAGATGCTGAACCGATACCGACCAAGCGACCTTTCGAAGCGATTAGCTTTGGTAATACCCCTTCTATCGCATGAGACAATGTACCCATATTTACCGACATGACTTTCATAAAGGCACTACTATCAAAGTTCGGCATATCTAGGTACTCACACATACCAGCGCCACAAATCGCTAGATCAACATTGTCAATTTTTTCAAAAGCTTCGATGACCTTTTCTCGATTCATAAGATCCAAATCAATCGTGTCTGCGCCTAACGCCTTGAGCTCCGCCAACGCTTCGTCGTCACGGCCGACGGCATATACATGATGATCTTCTAGCAAGTAGTCTTTTGCTAACTGCTTACCAATGCCCGACGTTGCCCCAGTAATGAGAATATGTAATTTTTCAGCAGAACCTGTCATTGTAGATATCCTTTTTGAGTATTCTTATAATATATAATTGATAGTCTTTATCATTAGTTGTATTTTGTTAAGCTATCAGCCATTTTATTTAACAAATCTAAATAATTATAGTGGTCGGCTACAGGTTTATTGTTGTGTCTTCGCAATCGTCTGAGTTTAAATTTAACATAAGCGTATATTTTGTCATCTTCATAAAAATGCTTTATCACAAGCAACGACACAATATTATGTTACTAGCGTCATACGACAGCTCAATATCAGCATGCTACAATGCAAAAACTAGCAATTGCGTTGTTTGCCGAGGCATCGCCAATAATTGAGTGATTGCCGTCGTACGGTAAGGTGACGCCATCTTTTTTCAAACTATCTGACATCTTGCCCTGATAGTAAGAAAAACGTTAGATAATTAATATCAGATTTCCACCAACCCCACCCTCATATAAAAAAGGATCTCTCATGAGCGAGTTGCAACTGTCTGACCGCGTCAACAACATCCAACCATCACCTACACTAGCCATTACAAATAAAGCAAAAGAGCTAAAAGCAGTTGGTAAAGATATTATTGGTTTGGGCGCTGGTGAGCCTGATTTTGATACCCCTGAACACATCAAAAAAGCAGCAATCGATGCCATCAATGATGGATTCACTAAATATACGGCTGTCGATGGTACGCCAGAGCTAAAAACAGCCATCATCGAAAAGTTTAAGCGCGACAACGACATCAGCTATGAGCCAAACGAAATCCTAGTATCGGTCGGTGGTAAACAGTCATTCTTTAACCTTGCCCAAGCATTTATCAATCCTGGCGACGAAGTCATCATCCCAGCACCATATTGGGTCAGCTATCCTGATATGGTTATCATCGCAGAAGGCGTGCCAGTCATCGTCAAATGCCCAGCTGAGCAAAACTTCAAAATCACCCCTGAGCAGTTGGAAGAAGCCATCACTGACAAGACTAAATTGTTGGTATTGAATAGCCCATCCAACCCAACGGGTATGATTTATACATTAGATGAGCTAAAGGCCATCGCTGAAGTATTGAAAAAGCATCCGCAAGTCTATGTAGCTTCAGACGATATGTACGAGCACATCCGCTGGACAGGCGATAAGTTCTACAATATCTTAAACGCCGCACCTGAGCTAAAAGATCGTGCCATCATCTTGAACGGTGTATCTAAAGCGTATGCAATGACAGGCTGGCGTATTGGCTATGCGGGTGGCCCTACTAAGCTAATCGGCGCCATGAAAAAGGTACAGTCACAGTCTACTTCATGTCCAACGTCAATCAGTCAAGTGGCTGCCGAAGTCGCTATCAGTGGTGATCAAAGTGTCCTAGAGCCGATGGTAGCCGCCTTTGAGAAGCGCTGTGACCTAGTCGTAGATGGTTTAAATGCCATCAAAGGCATTACATGCTTGCGTCCCGATGGCGCATTCTATGTGTATCCAAATATCGTACCGCTCATCAAAGCGGCTGGCCTATCATCATGTACTGAATTCTCAGCATGGTTATTGGACAAAGTAGGCGTGGCAGTTGTACCTGGCGATGCATTCGGTCTTGGCGGCTATATGCGTATCTCGTACGCTACTGATGAAGCAACATTGAAAGATGCCCTATCGCGTATCGAAAAAGCAGTGGCTGATTTAGACGTTGCTGAATAAATCATAAAGAGAACTAGGCTTATCGCTGTTCATAAAAAAGACGCCCTATATACTCTATAGGGCGTCTTTTTTTACGAGAGTCTTAGGCATAACTAGGAAAAACACGCTATCTCATCATTAAAATGACAATTTTTACTAATTATGCAAAAAAAGGCTTGACGTATTTTTTAACTTTGCTAGAATACGCCCCACTTAGCAAGAACTCGTTAGAGACTTCTAAGGCTCGTTGTAAGCGATTAAACACTTACAGCCTATTCTCCAATAGCTCAGTTGGTAGAGCAACGGACTGTTAATCCGTGTGTCCCTGGTTCGAGCCCAGGTTGGAGAGCCACATTTTAGTAGTAAATTTTTTGAGTCAACTTTGATTCAATTATGGCATTTGCCAAAACCCTCATCAATTTGATGAGGGTTTTTTTATGCGTATCATTTAGGGTCTGTTGAACATTCAAATATTAGGACTGCTGATCGCTAAAATCGCATCAAACTAGGCGTAAACCGACGATAATGTCGAGGCCTTAGCTAGGTTTATAACAACGTTTGAGGTGATTTTAGTATCAGCCTTTCAGGGCAGGCCTATTTTTTGTCAATACATGGCGAAATTGTCTAACCTAGAACAACTAGGCGTCAAAAATTTCACTGCGTATTGTCTAAAAAATAGTCACTGCCAGTACCACATTTGAATGTTCAACAGACCCTAATATTGGTTATCTATTTTGCCATTTTGATAAACGCTAATGACTACTTTATCTCATACTTGATTATGACAATGATATTCAAAAGTAGATATCATTGTCACGATAGGATATTACTGTAGCAAGTTTTCTATTGACTAGCTTAGCTTGGCAACAGTGGTAACCAGAATACCAATGCTAACAATGTGACTAACAACACAGGCGGCGTGATTAGTAAACCAATCTTTATGTACTGTCCCCAGCTAATTTTGTAGTCCTTCTCTGCCAACACATGTAACCATAGTAAAGTTGCCAGACTACCAATCGGCGTAAACTTAGGGCCCAAATCATTGCCGATGACATTGGCATAAATCATTAGCTCTCGTGTTGCTGCAGGCACTTGTGCTTGGTCAATCGCAAGCGCGCCGACTAAGGTGGCTGGCATATTATTCATAACAGAAGCGACTATAGCAGACAAGAACCCAGTTCCAACGGTAGCAATGACTGCGCCTTGTTGTCCCAACCAGTTAAGTACTCGCGCCCCATAGGCAGTAAGCCCCGCATTGCCCAGACCATATACCACCAAATACATACCGATTGAGAATAGTACGATTTGCCAAGGCGCTTTGCGTACTACATCGCTCACCGAGACCACCGCACCACGCCCGCCTTGCCATAAACGGCCAGCGATTGCCATTAGTGCAACAGCAGCGATGCCCGTGACCAGTGAAATAGGTAGCCCCAACGGCTCAGTCGCAAAATAGGCGACCAGTAGCAAACCTAATAGTGGAAAAGCAGCTCGAAATACCAATGGATCGGTAATAGCAGACTTTGGTGCGCTTAGCTCGCTAGTCGAGTAGGTTTTTGGAATATGACGTGCGTAGACAACCCACAATACCAGTAGCGTCGCTAATACAGACACGATATTGACTGGTACCATCACCGCCGCATAACGACCAAAGCCAATATCGAAATAATTGGCACTGACAATGTTGACTAAGTTTGAGGTGACCAGTGGCAAGCTTGCCGTATCAGCGATAAAACCAGTCGCTATGATAAACGCCAGAGCTGATGGTGGCGAAAAATTCAGACGTAACAAGATAGCAATGACAATCGGGGTTAGTAATAGAGCAGCACCATCATTGGCAAAAAATGCAGAAATACAGGCGCCTAGTATGACAATCATCGGAAACAATAAGCGCCCTTGCCCATTGCCAAGGCGTGCCACGTGCAATGCTGCCCAGCCGAAAAACCCTGCTCGATCTAAGATAAGCGAGATGATAATCAGCGCCACAAAAGTAAAGGTCGCATCCCAGACAATATCCCAGACAATACCCACATCTGATAGCTGCACGACGCCAAGCGCTAACGCGACTAAGGCACCACCCATGGCGCTCCAACCGATACCCAATCCTTTAGGTTGCCAGATAACTAAGACTAAAGTGACCACAAAAATAGCGAATGCAAGCATTGTACAACCTTACTTAAGCTGGCTTTATTCAGCCGATTTCATATAGGAAATTAGATCGATTGGGAGGTTAGATCGATTTTTGATTGACGCGGCTCGATACTTCTTCAGCACTCTCAACGCGTTCTGAATAGCGATCAGTGAGATAATCTGAACGTCCACGTGTGAGCCAAGTAAACTTCACTAGCTCCTCACAGACATCCACAAGGCGCAGATATAATGGAGACATATCCATGCGATTGTCGTAGTTAAACTCTAAGAACGCTTTGGGTATCGAAGATTGATTAGGGATAGTAATCATCCGCATCCAGCGCCCGAGAATACGCATTTGATTGACCGTATTAAAGCTCTGACTACCGCCGCTAACTTGCATCAGTGCTAGGGTTTTACCTTGAGTTGGACGCACACCACCTAGAGAAAGCGGTATCCAGTCGATTTGCGCTTTCATGATACTGGTGATACTGCCGTGACGCTCTGGACTCACCCATAGCATGCCTTCTGACCACTGCGCCAGTTCTCGCAATTCTTGTACTTTGGGATGGTCTGAATCTACGTCATCAGGTAATGGTAAGCCTGAGGGATCAAACATTTTTACTTCACAACCATACCACCGTAGCAACCGGCTCGACTCTTCAGCAGCCAACCTAGAAAACGAGCGCGCACGGACAGAACCGTATAGCACTAGTATTCTTGGTGGATGACGTGAGTCATTTGACGCAACCAAAGACTCAATGTCGATAGGCTGAAGATTATCTATATCAATATTGGGTAGATCATCGAAGTCAGTTTTCGGCGAAGCCGTAGACTCGACTGCCAATGCTTGGTCAACCTTAGTGTTTGTCATGAGTAATAACCTCACCGTCTTCTTTTGTAAAGCTACTTACTGGATTGGCTAGCAATTCAAACACACGTTCTGACGGACGACATAGAGCAGCGCCTTTATCAGTCACCACGATAGGACGATTGATTAAAATAGGATGCGCAATCATGGCATCGATAATTTGATCGTCAGACAACTCAGGATTATCTAGACCAAGCTCATCATTAATAGCTTCTTTGCTTCTTAATAGCTCTCTAGGCGAAATCTGCATTTGTACCAATAGCTCAACTAAACGGTCGCGCGTTGGTGTATCTTTTAGGTATTCCACCACCTCTGGCTCTTCACCTGATGCTTTAATAATGGCAAGTGTGTTACGAGATGTACCGCATTTAGGATTATGAAAGATTAATGGCTTCATATTGTTGACACCTATTTCATGTATTTATTGAGTTGATAATTGGTTTGATCATTACTTTGCTCAGCAGACTCATTTACTTTACAGCCGCTCAGGCTATCCATGAGTGACGCACACAATTCTGGATGTCCCGCACAGCAATCTTGCAACAGGAACTGAATGACGTTATCCATATGTGATAGCGAAGCACGATAGATAATCTGTCGGCTATGACGCTGTGAAACTACCCACCCTGCCCGTGCCAGCACCGATAGATGAGCTGACATTGTGTTATGAGGAACAGAGAGCTGACGGGCTATTTCGCCCGCAGGTAGGCCTTCAGGCTCATGGCTGACTAGCAGTTTGAAAGCCTTTAAACGAGTATCTTGAGAGAGCGCAGCAAAGCTTGCGATAGCATTAGTTATTTCCATATGTCCAATAATACAGACATATGGAAATAATTCAATGTTTTTTGAACGATTTTGTCGCTTATTTTAAGTGTCAAAACTTAGTAGAAATGCGACGATAAATACATTTTCTAAGTAATTAATGCTAATACTTACCAACATAAGATTAATTACTACGTATGCTCAAGTAGCTATATTACATGTTTGCGTGAAGACAACGCTTAACAATTTCGAACCTGATATTTTCTGACGGTTTAAGCTTACCATTTATCCAAAAATCATTATCTAATTTATCTGTGTGCTTTTGAGATCCTCCCCAGCGTGCTTCTTTAGAACCAAAATCCTTTAATTCAATTAACATAAAGCCTTGCTTTTCCTCTTTGCTGAGTAGTGTTTCAGGAACCCAACCGTTAACCATAGTTGTATGACCTTGCTCAAAATCGATATCGAAATTTAACCAATATTGAGTTTCGTCGCCTGAATCTGATAATTTTTTTAATATAAAATCATGCTTGCACAAAGAAACAAAGCTATCTGTCGATTTTAAAAAATACCAAGTCAAATCCAGCAACTCCTGACAACGCTCAATGTTAGGCGGTGGAGCATCATTATGTTCAATGTCATTTCTGATAAGCATTAACTGCTTTAACATATAAGGTCGAACTAAGCCCAAAGACTCTAAGTATTCTAGATATCCTTTTGGTGAATCAGATAAAGCAATTTTTTTGAGCGAATATACGTGCTCTATAAACTTTAGTCTTTGATTGAGACAGCGCTTTAAATTAGAAACAACATCTACTCGATCAAACTCATTTGCATTCCCTGTCAAAATTAAGTCAGCATGACTCCAAAGATCGTACGCTCTCAGATGATCCGCTTCGTTCGTATAACTATAGCTCTCTATTGTTGCAGACCAATCTAATACTGAATCGCATAGCCAAATATATTCTTTCTTCATATTTTATTACTCAATTTTTCTAACTGATTAACATCATTATATAGAAACTTAGAACAGACCAACCTTAAAAAACAATCTTTGTAAAGTTGCCTCACCTAGCCTTTCAATTAAATGCGTAAAGATAAAAAAACCAAAAAATCTAATGGTAAAAGTGAGCATTTCTTAACCTTCTCAACCTAAAGCCTTCTACGTTTGACCTTATGTAAACAACAAGTTTAATATATGTTATTGTATATTGATGATACTTAGAAGTTCATGCTAGATTGAATACAAGCTTATGCAAAAGTAAAACTGGATTTGGCTGGTAGCTCTCGCTCTGTACTGCCAATAAACCTGATTAAAATAACTATTATGATTAAAACAACAATAAGGAAATGACCATGCTACTAGAGAAAATTAAGACACCTGGGCTTTCGCACCTATCCTATTTGTTAGGCTCTGGCGGTCAAGCAGCAGTGATTGATCCGCGTCGTGACTGCGCGATATATGTAGAAAAAGCGCGCGCAGCAGGACTTGAGATTACTCATATTTTTGAAACACATCGTAATGAAGATTTGGTTTCTGGTGCACCTATCTTGGCCGCAATGACGAGGGCAACAGTTTTGCATGGTCCTAACCCAGAACAACCTGTTGTCTATGCTGAGACAGTACATAATGATGACTGCTTTTCAATTGGCCAATTAGAAATCCGTGTCTTAGAAACGCCTGGTCATACTGATGATCATCTTGCTTATGCGTTGTTTGATACGGCATACCCAGAGAAGGCTGTTGGTGTCTTTACTGGGGACGCGTTGTTCGTTGGTGATGTCGGTCGTACTGACTTCTATCCTGATCGTCGTAGAGAAGTTGCAGGTCTACTTTATGACTCCTTACAAGACATTTTAGCGCTCGGTGATCAGGCGATTATTTATCCCGCTCATGGTGCTGGATCAGTCTGTGGATCAGGTATGGCGGAGCGAGAGTTTTCTACCGTCGGTCATGAAAGAATGAACAACCCACGTTTACAGATTACTGATCGTGAGGCATTTATTGACTTTAAGACTAGCGAAAATCATTATCAGCCGCCCTACTTTAGATTAATGGAGCGCCTTAATATGGAAGGTGGTGAAGCGCCTCCAGTTGTTATTCGTCCGCGTAACCTTTCGCTCAAACAGCTGCATGACTGCGATGCTGATCATCTCATCGATATTCGTGAACCCATGGCATATGCGTCAGGACACCTGCCCGGTTCTATGAGCTTACCTGTCAATATGCTACCTGCGTTTGCCGGATGGTTTATCGAGGAAGGACAAAGCTTGGCACTGATTGCCTCTGACGAAGATCAACTTGCGACTGCGATGGAGCATTTGGTACGTATTGCTTTTGATAATGTCATAGGTGGTTATGTGGGTGTCGTCCCTGCCGCTACTAAAGGGGAACAGATGCAGCAAACCCCTATGATTGATACAACTGAGGTAGAGAGTCGTCTTAATAATGCTCAAAATTGGACATTGCTCGATGTACGCGATATCGATGAGAGGAATGCCAATGCTATTGAAGGCTCACAGCATATCTATGTCGGTCACTTGAACGAGCGTTGGCGTGAGCTTGACCAAAGTCGCCACTATACCTTGATGTGCGCCAGTGGTGCTCGGGCAACGATAGCAGCAGGGTGGCTCGCTAGTCGAGGTTTTGATCACATTGATATCTATTTAGGGTCAATGGGTGCATGGCAAGCAACACATGACTAACCTGTTATCCGTAGCTAGAATCTATAATGAGCTAAAAAGCATCTAAATTTTTAGATAGTTAGTTTTAAGCAAAGCCACTTTAAAGTGCCGTATCTGAGATAAATGCGACGACCCTTCTTTTATTCAATATAAGGCTGATATAAAAGAAGGGTTGTCCTTTTAGCTGTTCTTGGAGTGATATGACTTAAGTGAATGTAGGTCATAATTCTAGGTTCTAACTCTTATTGCACTTTATTATTTGACTGATAACTCATAAAACATAGATATATATAAAAACAGACACAAAAAAACCTCAAACAATCTAATTGTTTGAGGCGAAACTTGATTAAACTCGTA
>NZ_JBQSVK010000012.1:0-87563 GCF_052376195.1 Psychrobacter sp. AOP7-B1-25 | reverse complement strand
GGCCTCAAGCAGTCATTGATTGAGACGTTAGCACTTTCTGCAGTGGTTTTCTTTATGCTATTAGGCGCTGAGGCATTGGGATATTTTATCTCAGTCTCACGCCTGTCTTATTCATTGGCGTCTTGGATCGGTGGGTTGGCAGTCAGTCCAATGATTGTCCTTATCTGTATCTTATTCATGTACTTCCTACTGGGATTGTTCATGGATGCGCTAGCAATGCTAGTCATTACAATCCCTGTGGTATATCCAATCATTCTAGCGTTAGGGTTTGATCCGGTATGGTTTGGCATTATTGCGGTATTGACGGTGGAGCTTGGACTTATTACGCCGCCGATGGGGATGAATATCTTTGTGATTAAGGCGATGGCACCGCACATTAAGCTGAGCGATATGTTCCGCGGGGTGGCTCCATTCATTGTCTCTGATGTGATTCGTTTGGTTGTCCTGGTGATGTTCCCTGCGATATCGCTGGTGCTGTTGGGGTAGGCTGAACCTAAACCCTAGTTTATAGAATTATTGTATGAAGCCATATTGCTGATGTAGCAGTATGGCTTTTTTATTGGTCAATATTTTGTCTAAGAATTAAGAGAGGGGTATTTTATAAACTCACAATCTATGACGCTGCCTGATGACAACCTTTCTTAGTGTTATAAAGGCCTGTGAATGTAGTAAACTGGTTTGTATTCATTTCCCTATATAATTTTATAAGTAGAGATAGTCATGGCTGTCGATTTTAGTAATACGCTTATCGTTGCAATTTCTGCAACAGCACTTTTTGATTTAACGGAGTCAGAAAACTATTTGCTAGAACTGCTAGAGCAACGACCTGCAAGTGCTATAAAAGAATTTAGGGAGTACATGACCGAGCGTGAAAATGATCCCTTGAATATTGGTGCAGGTTACCCGCTGATCAAAGCGTTACTAAATCTGAATAAATATTGTGATAATAGCGATGTACAAGATTCAGAAATTGAAACACCATTAGTCGAAGTTGTCATCGTTTCAAAAAGTAGTCCAGATACAGGCATTCAGGTGCTCAATGCAATTTTAGAACATGGTATCAATATCTCTCGTTCAGCCTTTATTTCAGGTAGCCCAGTTGCACCTTATATCAAAGATTTCAACGTCGATCTCTTTTTGACCACTAATCGCGAAGATGCCCAGCAAGTAGCGGATGCCAATATATGTGCCTGTGCCATATTGGACGCCACACCTGTCAATACTTATGAGTTGGATACTGAGCAGCTGCGTATTGCCTTTGATGGTGATGCGGTACTCTTTGATGATTCAGGTGAACTGCTATACAAACAAAAGGGGCTACGTGCCTTTCATGATCGTGAAACACAAATGCGCAATTTACCGATTGAAAAAGGTCCTTATGCTGAATTATTGATTAAATTATCAAATCTACAAGAGAGTCTACCTGCTGGCCTCAAATACTCGCCAATAAAAATTGCGCTTGTGACAGCGCGCAATGCGCCAGCAGATTTGCGTGCTATCAAGACCTTGCGAGAGTGGGGCGTGAACGTTGATATGGCGTTTTTTTTGGGAGGGCTAGAGAAAACAGCAGTACTCAGAACATTTGCACCACATATCTTCTTTGATGACTCAATTAAGCATATTGATGCGGCACGTCGTTTTATTCCTACGGCCTTAGTTCCCTATCATTCGACGTCATTATTGCATGGTGATAACTATCTCACTGCCGATGAAGA
The DNA here is from genome assembly GCF_052376195.1 of Psychrobacter sp. AOP7-B1-25. Lineage (NCBI taxonomy): Bacteria > Pseudomonadati > Pseudomonadota > Gammaproteobacteria > Moraxellales > Moraxellaceae > Psychrobacter > Psychrobacter sp. AOP7-B1-25. The sequence continues at coordinate 85,848 of NZ_JBQSVK010000012.1, read as the reverse complement.
CGCATTCGTTTTATCGTTCAAACCTGCTATGCGTCCACTGTTTGCTGTAAATCATTAAAGTAGGTATAAAAAGTCTAAGTGATAAGGATAGATAGTATATGAATTGGCAGCAATTGCTTAACTTGATTATCGTACGAATAAAGCAGGTTATTGGTTTATACGCTTTTGTACTGATACCAATGTGGGGTATGTTTTTCCTAAATGAAGTTGCCTTATTTGGAATGTGGAACATCTTTGGTATCGTGCCGCGTGCTTTAGATGTGGGTAGCATGATAGGGGTATTTGCTTCATGGACCATGCATGGCAATTTGTCACACTTGACTGGTAATACGGTGACACTGTTACAGATTCTTTTTTTGTTTGGGCTGTTTGAGAAGAATGCTTATCGCACGGTGATTAAACTGGTGGTTGCATCAGGACTGGTCACTTGGGTTATCGGATCACCATCTTCTATTCATATTGGTGCATCAGGGCTATGCTTTGCAATGCTAGGTTATATGATAGGTGGGGCTATATTTGCGCGGCGCTGGGGTTATCTGATAGCTTGTATTGTCATGGGAACTGGTTATTGGCTGATAATTAAGCAAGGATTGATGCCGCAACAAGGTATCTCGTTTGCGGCACATTTTGGTGGTTTGTGCGCTGGTCTATTGCTAGGAGCCAATTCAAAACATACGTACTCTGTATCCTCTCAGCGCTACTAACGGCAGTTTATTATCAGTATTCAATGAACCGTTATCGTTATACTGAGTGCTTTTATATTAAACGTTCTTATCAGCACATATTTTGGTAAATAAAGGATCGTCTGTGGCTAGCTCTCGCCATGCAGTGGTTTGTTTAACGTGTTCATCAACCGTCAGCGTACTACCCTTTTCGGGTATCACGTAGTCTGCTCGTGCAGGAGTAGTACAATCTATTACCTGTAAAATCTTCTGTACACTTCTGCGTCTTTCAAACAAATATAAATTAACTAAGTGCATGTCTGGATTGTCAGCATGTATGCTGGCGTTGCCCGTATCTGCGGCAATAAAGCGCAAGACTTGCGGTTTGATATAAGACCACGGACGAAACCATTCTGTACTTTCTGCAGTCTTTACGACCTCAACACCATCAGGCAGTTGACGGACTTGTTGACCGTACCAGTTGTATTCTTGATGTATTTGAAACCCAAAAATACCAATCGCAGCAAACAAAGGAATCAACCATTTTGGCGCGCGCTTACCTGACAGCTTACAGAGGTGAGTTATGATCAATGCCAATCCAGCCATTCCAAATGCGGCAGCTATAGTAGCGATAAACTCAAAAAGCATAAAATATTCCTTAATGCGCTAGGCACTTTTAGTCAGGTATGTTCAATTGGATAAAGCAAAAACATAATCTAAATATTACTTTAATAAGCCTTAGATAAAAAATCACTCACCAGCAGTGGCTGCCAGTGAGTGATATATAGTAACAGAAGACATATCATCATTCGTCAGATTAATGGTCGACTGCACCGCCTGCACCACGTGGTGAGCGAACGCTTTCGACCAATTCTTGAATATGTAATGGTGGCGCTTTGGTTGCATAAGAAACAATGAATGCAACGATAAAGTTAAGCAGTGCTCCAATCACACCAAATGATAATGGTGAGATACCAAATAGCCAGTACTCTGCTGTATCAGGGAAGTTGGCAGTACCACTGATAAAGAACCAACCTTTGAAGACGAAGATGTAAATCAAAATAGTAGTCAAACCTGTCAACATACCAGCGATCGCGCCAAGATTGTTGATGCGTTTTGAGAAAATACCCATCATCAATGCAGGGAAGAGAGAGGCACCGGCGATACCAAATGCCAACGCAACGACCTGTGCAGCAAATCCTGGTGGGTTCATACCTAGGTAAGTAGCAACTACAATCGCGACACCCATCGTGATACGCGCGACCTTGAGCTCTCCTTTGTCAGTGATGTTTGGATTCAGGTTCCGTTTGATTAAATCATGACTAATCGCTGACGAAATAGCGAGCAATAGACCAGCAGCAGTTGATAGTGCAGCAGCGAGACCCCCTGCGGCGATCAGACCAATGACCCAAGAGGGCAGTTGTGCAATCTCTGGGTTGGCTAATACTAAGATATCAGCGTTGACATCGAGCTCATTACCAGCCCAGCCTGCATCTGCAAAGCGGCCATCAAGTTCTAGGTCATGTGCAGTACGTGCTGTTTCAACTGCAGTCGTTGCAGCGCCTACATCACCACCTTCGGTCTGTGCATTGGTCAATGCTACTTCTGCAGCGCCTAATCCACTATCGTTGTACATCTGAATACGACCATCATTATTGAGGTCAGTATATTTAATTAGGCCAGTATCTTCCCAAGTCTTCATCCAGTCTGGACGTTGGTCATAGTCGATTGCAGGCTCTGCAACACCCTGGGGGTAGATAGTATCGATAAGGTTTAGACGTGCCATTGCGCCAACAGCAGGTGCTGTGAAGTATAGTAATGAAATAAATACTAACGTCCAACCAGCGGTCCAACGTGCATCGGCAACCTTAGGAACTGTGAAAAAGCGAATAATAACGTGAGGGAGACCCGCTGTACCAATCATGAGTGATAAGGTGAACAGCACCATGTTTAGCTTGTTAGGTACGTCAGCGGTATATGCCGTGAATCCCAAATCGGTCACAACTTGGTCAAGCTTGGTGAGGATAGGGATACCAGAATCGATATGGTTTGAAAATAAACCCAAACCTGGAATTGGATTGCCTGTTAATTCAAGTGAGATAAAAACAGCAGGGATGGTATAAGCAATCATTAGAACGACATACTGCGCAACCTGCGTGTAGGTAATCCCTTTCATACCGCCAAGAACCGCGTAAAAGAATACAACAATCGCAGCAATAATAAGACCTGTATCGTTCTCTACTTCTAAGAACCGTGAAAACGCAACACCAGCACCTGTCATCTGACCGATAACATACGTGGTAGAGGCGATAATCAAACAAACCACGGCAATCATTGCAGCGGTTTTTGAATAAAAGCGATCTCCAATAAAATCAGGCACAGTGAACTTGCCAAATTTACGTAAGTACGGAGCCAGTAGCATAGCTAGTAGCACATAGCCACCTGTCCAGCCCATCAAGTAGGTCGATGCGCCATAACCGCCAGCAGCAAGCAAACCTGCCATAGAAATAAAAGATGCTGCACTCATCCAGTCAGCAGCTGTCGCCATACCGTTGACTACGGGATGTACACCGCCGCCCGCCACATAGAACTCACTGGTCGTCCCAGCCCGAGCCCAAATCGCAATACCAAAATACAGAGCGAAAGATAGGCCTACGAAAATAATATTAACTAAATACTGACTCATGGTCTATTCCTCATCTACGCCATATTGTTTATCTAACTTATTCATACGCCATGCGTAGAAGAAAATTAAAACGATAAACACCCCGATGGAACCTTGCTGGGCGAACCAAAAGCCCAAATCAGTGCCCCCGACTTTGATGCCGGCCAACAGAGGACGCAATAAAATAGCAAAACCATAAGAACATAGTGCCCAAACTACTAGGCTACCTAAGATGAGACGGACATTGGCACGCCAATAACCGGATGGATCGTTATGACCTTTCATGGGACAACTCCTTTTGTCTTCCCTAAAAAATACCAACAACATAAAAAGGACTGCAATTATTTTTTATCAAACAAGCATAAAAAATAGTCAAGTACTGCTTTATATAGTGAAAACGATGATACGTGATAAGACGTTTATTATTCGTTAGTTCTCTACTTCAAATAAAATAACTAATACTTTAAACATCACATTAATCTAAACCATCGAATGGTAAAACAATGTTTCTTGAGGAAGACAGAAGGGTGGACTATCCAGTGTCTTTCTAACAATCTCGTCTTCCTGACAAGAGTTTTAATGTTTGTAACGTTCTAACCTATTGTGCTGACTAATAATATTGATCACTATAAAACAGCATAAGCGGATATAAAATTTATATTAGCACGGTTTAATAAACATTATTGCAAACAACTACGCATGAGTTATAGGTAAATTACCAAAAATTAGTTTTTGGCGTATTCATTAAAAAACTAAACGTTACGGAAACAGTACGGCAGCTGTGTAGTTTATGCGGTTAAATTGTCACTTAATCTATTCTATATAATATCAAACATAAGCATTATTTATTTTAAAAATAATTATACGAAATCGATAAGTAAACGTGATGGTCGCACGTCGCTCAATATCTATATCATGCACATGTCTTTTGGTATCAGGTATTTTGCGTAGAGACTATTACAGTCCATAGCAATCAAAATATGATATCGATATGAAACTTAAGTAATGCATATAAAGAGTGAATAAGGAGCCCATGTGAACGAAGGGATAGTAGGTTGGTTTAATAACATCGTAAATTATGGTGTCGGTATTATCTGGGGTAACAATGACTGGCTGATTGCTAGCAACCCTTGGTATGGACTACTGATGTTCTTACTAATTGGTGCGGGTCTTTACTTCACCGTCGCGACACGTTTTATTCAGTTTCGCCACTTTGGTCATATGTGGAAGTTGTTACGTGTATCTAACCAAGGACGCAAAGATGGCGGTATCAGCTCGTTTGAAGCATTGATGACGTCACTAGCAGCGCGTGTCGGTACTGGTAACTTGGCAGGTGTGGCAATTGCAATCTATTTGGGTGGCCCAGGTGCTGTATTCTGGATGTGGATGACAGCGCTTGTTGGTATGTCGACCAGTTTTATCGAGTCAACCTTAGCACAGGCGTACAAAGTACCACACAATGATAATGTGTACCGCGGTGGCCCCGCTTATTATATCGAAAAAGGTTTAGGCAAACGCTGGCTCGCAGTGTTTTTCTCATTATGTTTGTTAGTAGCCTTCGGTTTGGCGTTCAATGGCGTACAGTCAAACACCATTGCTCAAGCGACCAATGAAGCCTTTGGTGTGCCAACGTGGATGACAGGTTTGGTATTAGTTGTACTGGTAGCACCAGTGGTGTTCGGTGGTTTGCGCTCAGTAGCTCGTATCGCGGGTAAAATCGTACCAGTGATGGCTATCTTGTACATTTTGCTAGCAGTATTTATTATCGTGACTAACTTCAGCCAGTTCCCGGCAGCGATCGCGTTGATTGTAAAATCAGCATTTGGCTTTGAGCAAGCGGCAGGCGGTGTTATTGGTTATGGTATTGCGCAGGCAATGATCAACGGTATCAAACGTGGTTTGTTTTCTAACGAAGCGGGTATGGGTTCGGCGCCGAATGCTGCAGCAACGGCAAAGAGTCATCCTGATCATCCAGCAGTGCAAGGTTTCATGCAGATGCTAGGCGTATTCATGGATACCCTTATCATTTGTACCGCGACGGCATCGATTATTATCTTGTCTGGCGTGGTCGATCCTAATGTCGAGCAAGAAGGTATTCAACTGACTCAGTTGGCTTTATCACAGTATGTGGGTGACCTAGGTGTGGTGTTCGTGGCGATTGCTATTTTCTTTTTCTCATTTACGTCTATCATCGCCAACTACAGCTATGGTGAGTCAAATCTTGAGTTTATCTCTGGTGCCAAAAATGCCAAAGTAATGATCATGATTTTCCGCTTTCTTGTTTTAGGTATGGTATTTATCGGTGCAGTTGCGAGTCTACCTGCCATATGGAACTTCGCTGACTTGTCTATGGGTATGATGGCGATAGTCAACTTAGTGGCTATCTTAATGTTATCTCCTGTAGCATTAAGAATACTGCGTGACTATGAGCGTCAGGTGAAAGAAGGTAAAACAGGTGATCAAATTAAGTTTAATCCAGATGACTTTGTAAAACTCAAAGATGAAGCCAATCGTGATGCTTGGACAGACTAAGCAGTATTGATGAGTAAAAATCGTTTGTTTCAAGCATTAAAAAACCGCCTTTCTCTTCATAAGAAAAAGGCGGTTTTTATTGGAGCACAGTTTTAATAATACTAATTGTACCAGTTCAAACCAGCATCATTCTGGTTTACATGTTTGGATAATTAGGACCGCCGCCACCTTCTGGGGTTACCCAAGTGATGTTTTGTGAAGGGTCTTTGATATCACAAGTTTTACAATGCACACAGTTCTGTGCATTAATGACAAACTTAGCACCTTCAGCGTCTTTGACCACTTCATATACACCCGCTGGGCAATAAAGACGAGCAGGCTCAGCATATAGTGGTAAATTGATGGATACAGGCACTGTTGAATCTGTAAGTTTTAGATGCGTTGGCTGATCTTCTGCGTGGTTGGTATTAGAAATAAATACCGACGACAACTTATCAAACACCAGCTTACCATCAGGCTTGAGGTAGGTTGGTTGATAAGCATGATTCGCACGTTCCAACTGATCGTAGTCTGGAATGTTGTCATGCAAAGTGAGTGGCATTTTACCTTTTAACAAGTTGTGCTCGATAAAGGTGAAAGCGCCGCCCATGAGCAGACCCATACGGTGAATAGCAGGTGAGAAGTTGCGCGACTCATAGTTGTCTTGATACAACCATGATTCTTTATACATTGTGCTATAAGCAACTACTTCATCATGCTGACGTTCAGCTTGCAGCGCTTCAAAGATCGCTTCGGCTGCGAGCATGCCTGACTTCATCGAGGTATGAGTACCTTTGATTTTTGCTGGGTTTAGAAAACCAGCGTCATCACCTACCAACACGCCACCTGGGAATGTGAACTTCGGTAATGAGTTTAGACCACCTTTGGTCAGAGCACGTGCGCCGTAAGAAATGCGCTTACCGCCTTCTAAAACGTTTTTGATAACAGGGTGCGTTTTCAAGCGCTGCATTTCATCAAATGGAGACATATAAGGGTTGTGGTAAGACAAATCAGCCACAAGACCAAAGCTTACTTGATTGTTTTCATCAAAGTACAACCACCAGCCACCAGTCGAGCCAGTTTCAGTCAATGGCCAGCCAAGACCATGCATGACAACGCCTTGCTCATGCTTTTCAGGCTCAACTTCCCATAGTTCTTTTAGACCGATACCATAATGCTGAGGATCAGAATCTTTATCTAGATCGAAGCGGCTGATTAAGCGTTTGCCTAAATGCCCACGGCTACCTTCGGCAAAAATAGTGTATTTTGCAAGGAGCTCATAACCAGGCTCAAAACTTGGCTTGGCTTCACCATTGGCGGCCACACCCATATCACCCGTTAACACACCTCTGACCGAACCGTCGTCATTGTATAAAATGTCATCGGCAGGGAAGCCTGGGAACATCATGACTTCAAGCTCTTCTGCTTGTACCGCTAACCAACGAACGACATTACCTAGCGAAACAATATAGTTGCCATCGTTATGCATCGGACCTGGAATTAAAGAGTCAGGCACTTTAGTTGAACGTGTGGCAGAGTTTAGATAATAGAAACGATCTTCCGCCGCTGGCACGTTAAGCGGTGCGCCTTTTTCTTTCCAGTCAGGAATTAGCTCATTTAGAGCGCGTGGCTCAATGACTGCACCAGACAACGTATGGGCACCAAACTCAGAGCCTTTTTCGACCACACAAACCATAAACTCATCATTACCAGCTTCAATAGCGAGCTGGCGCAAACGTATGGCAGCAGATAGACCCGCAGGTCCACCACCAACGATGATGACATCGAACTCCATTGATTCGCGTTCGATTTCAGGTTCAGCGGCAACTGGCTCTACGACTGGTTCTGCTTTATTTAGCGTTGCAGTCTCTGTCGCTACTGGTGCGTCAGCATTCACAGTATTACCATCAATAACTGGCGTTTGATTGTCTTGCTCTTGCATACCTACTCCTAAACTTTTAGTGGCTTATCTCAGGGCATCATTAGCTTAACAACTGAATAATAGACTTGCGGCGCTAACGTCACTCAGACATATGGCTGCCCGATAAAACTGTCTTTGCGGCATCAATTGACCCGTTATGGTTAATACCAATTTATCTAAGGATATCAACGCATAACGTAAGATGTGTCATCAATACAACACCCACTTGACCATTTCAATAAAAAATCGTTACTCATTATAAAAGAAAAGTCCTACAAACACGATACGCATTTGTGAGTATCGATGCTAAGGTAATGTTAAGAAAATGAAGTTGTTATAACGATAAAGTGTCATCATACCTGAAACAAAAATTTATAGTAATAATAGATAAGCCAAACTTTGGATACTAAATAAAGGAATTAATAATGAATAACGATAATAATAACGTTGAAGACAGTCATGAGAAAGTAACGGAAGCCCCAACCAGTAAGACGTCTCGCCTAGATAACTTAGATAATTTGGATGCACTAAGCCAATATATTAAGTCTGCGAAAGGGACTCGCGAAGGGCGTGCGATACCACCGCTCGAAAGGTGGCATCCTGAAGATATTGCCGATATGGATTTGACTATCAAGGCAAACGGAGAGTGGTGGCATGAAGGCGGGAAAATGACCCGTGAGTCATTGGTCAGCTTGTTTGCCACGATACTATGGAAAGAAGAAAATAATGGCACTACTGAGTACTTTCTAAAAACCCCTGTACAGAAAATCCGTATCCAAGTAGAAGATGCACCACTTCTGATAAATGATGTCGGTATTGTCCATGAAGATGATATGAGTTGGTTGGAGTTTACAACGACGACAGGGGACGTAGTTCGCTTAGACGAGGAGCATCCGATCGTATTAAAGGCTTATAATTCTAATAGGAGCGATTTTAATGACAATGACTTTAGTGAAAGCAATCAGCTGAGTACAGCTGACGATGCTGTAGGCTCTCAAGATTTAGCGTCAACAGAACAGGTACGCCCTTACATGATGGTTAGAAATGGATTGACTGCGCTTATCGGTCGTAATACTTTTTATCACCTGACTGAAATCGGAGCGTTAACAGAAGCCAATGGTAAGACGATATTAACGCTACAAAGTGGCGACCAGTCTTATTCATTATCAATGTCTACTGATTAGGTATTATGTTTATCTATTAATTGCTGTATGCCGATGAGTGCTATAATTTTATAGTGTCGTCTAAGCATGGGTTTGAAAAACTCTTATCATCTAAAGACGGCTAATAAACAGCCGAGATAGAGTAATGCCATACACACTATATATAGCGCATTTAATTGGGTAATGAAATTGATGAATAATACGATAATGGTATTCGCATAAATATGGACATCATGAATAATCAGACAGCCGAAAAATTTAGAATATGTGCCGATACATCTGTTGACCAGAGTCTAAAAGCTATTGATCTAGTAGATATCAATAAACATGCTGGTAACACAGTTGTAAGCGACAAAAACCGTAGCGCACCCATTGGACTGTTCGATTCCGGTGTTGGTGGTTTGTCTGTTTACCTGCATTTAGCACAGCAACTGCCTACTGAGCGTTACGTATATTACGCTGATACGCTAAATGTACCTTATGGCAATCGTGACAGCGAAGATATTGAAGCGCTAACACTAAAGGCTGTAGAGTGGTTACATCAGCAAGGCTGTAAGCTAATTGTTATTGCTTGCAATAGCGCCTCAGCATATGCGCTAGATACTGCCCGACGCTGCTATCCGCACATACCTATTGTGGGTCTTGTCCCTGCATTAAAACCTGCGGTATTATCGAGCAAAAGCGGTCACGTAGCGGTGCTAGCGACCAAAGCAACTTTGAATGGTACCTTGTTAAATGACGTTATTCTCAATTTTGCTAAACCTAACAATATAATGGTTACTAAGTATTTTGATCCGCAATTGGTGCCTTGGGTGGAAGCAGGTATGTTAGAACAAGACGAGACAGCCGAAAGATTACGTCAACAGGTACGAATATTTGCTAATGAAGGTGTCGATCAGTTAGTGTTAGGGTGTACACATTATCCATTTTTTAAGACATTTTTATTAGCTGAGATTGCACAACAGCAGCTATCAATACAAGTCATTGACTCTGGTCAAGCGATTGCTGAACGGGTTAGACAGCTATTGATTGCAAACAACTTATCTGCATCGTGTATGAGCGAAAGACAGAAAAGTCTGACACCAAAATCTAGTCCGACAAACACCATTACTAGATCACCATTAACTTTTCACGCTACTAAATATAGTGATAGACTATGCGCTTTAGTTGAACGCTTACTTGGTACAGAGATGGCATTGCAATACTATTCTGACTAGTTATTATCAAAACTAGTGATATCAATACGCTGTATGCAACGCTGACTCAGTTAAAATAAATTGAGTGCATCTTTTTAAGCTAAGAGTATGCTAGGCTGAGCAAAACAAGATTTTTGCGTTCTATCTCACACCCTATCCTTTTTATGTCACGACATACGCTTAGAGGTAATTGTGCCGAAACGTCGCTATCATATTCATATTATATGCGCTGACAACGACCAGTTGTTGGTTCTAGACAGTTTAGCGATATTTTTTCAGGCACGCGCATTTCTGACCTATGATGTTTCTAGTAAGTTATCTAAAGCCTCTTTTTATGGCCGTCAGTGTATTGACTCTTGCGATTACGCAGTCATGATCGTTGGCGACAGCTACGGCACTGTTCAAAAAAACGGCGTCAGCCAGATGCATTTGAGTTATCTTAATGCCAAAGCAAAGCTTAAGCCACTACTCGTTTTGGTTAAGAACCACTCTCAAGATGCCGTCATCAGCCGACAACTTCAAGAATTTATTAAGTTAGTCACCAAGCAAGATAACCAGTTACATTACTATGATACAGAAGAGGATATCGAGCCATTACTGGTACAGGCTCATTATAATGCAGTCGCCAATAATAAAATGGTAGGTGGCTGGGTCAGAGCAAATGATGAAGAGGACGCTACTAGTAAAAAGGTTGTTTATGATAAGCCAGTCGATGTATTACCTCGTACTACCAAGGTAGAAAAAAATAGTCCTGATGACGAAGACTTTATATCGGATAAAGTTAGTGAGCCACTTGAATTAACAGAGTTTTTTGAGATTCAATATAGTGCTCAAGCTTATGAGGGTGGTAATCTAACGGACGTGACTAGATCCCTCACACTCTCATGGCACGAGATACTCATGACACTCACGAGAATACCGTCTACTTTTTCGAGCTATGGGTTGCAAAATGCTATCAATCGTTTGATTACCTCTAAAGCGGAAATAGATATCAAAAAAGAGATGCCAAACGTTCATGCTGTCTCACGCTGCCAAATCTCTCAAGCTGATATCAATGATTTGCAACGTAAGCTAGTTGGTGCAAATTGGATACAACTGATGACGTATGGCACGCGGGTCTCACAAGAGCTTTGGAAGCTTACCTTCTATGCAAAAAACCTACTGCAAAATAATACTTCGAGTACGGACAAACAATACTCATAATTATTTGCTAGCGTGCTCAATAATAATTATATAAAACGTCTACTTTGGCATCATGGCTACGTTTTGTAATACAAAGCATACGTGCAATGCTTGAGAATAGTCCTAAGACCCGTAATAATAAAGTCAGTTAGTTAACTATGTTCACAGCGTTAGCTGTTTTAGAATGACAATTAATAATATTAATAATTAGGGAGAGCGTACGATGAGCAATGCTAAAAATGACGAATTAAAAAGAGATATTGATGATCTAGAAAAGTCGATGCATGATGCTGATCAGTTTCATACGTTAGAAGAGCAAGTAGCTGATATGAAACGCCGCGGTATAGATCCTAGCAAAGCTTACAAAGATTTGGACAATAAAGCGGAAGATGAAGACTGGGGCGATGCGACTTGGAAAGAAAACGGTAAGTGGGAGCCAAAAACTGCTGCTGACTTAGACGATAAAGCTCGTGAGAACTGGGATGGCGACAATGGTCAGCCTAAGCCACCACCTATTGTGTAAATAGGTTTTTTAACTTGAGTAGATAAGTTATTTTAGTAACTGTCTATAAATAAAAAAGCCACGCTAACAATAGCGTGGCTTTTCTGATGCGCTCAAATAGTATTACTTATCTTGCTACTATGAACCTTGGTCTATACGAACAAGCCTGATAGTGCCATCAGCGTCAGTAACGCGGCGATAACGTGTATTGCTAGAGGTTGACGAACTCACTGATGGTTGAGAGGAATAGCTATTAGGCACAGTCGTTTGCTGTTGAATCAACTGTCCCATGCGATCGGCAGATGCAGGATTTAAGGGTTTACTATTTGCAGGCTGACCGTATTGAGGTTGACTTGGTGCTGCATTACCAACGATTGCGCGATAGAACTTCTGACCTGCACGTCCGTCAGCTGGGAAAATACCGCGACTAGTCTGGTATTGCTGGATAGCGGTACGAGTATTGTCTCCGATAATGCCATCGACACCACCAATGTCATAACCTGCGTTTAGCAATGCTTGTTGAATGTCTTTAGCTTGCTGGCGGCTGATACCAGGATCGTCTGTTGGCCACGCAGTGATAAAGTCTGTTTTGCTGCTGTCTTCACGAGTGATCAAATCTGATAAGTGTGCGATCGCCAGTGCGTAGTTTTCTGAAGCGTTATAAGAGTAAAACGTATCGAAGTTTTTACCAACTAGAAAAGCAGGGCCTTCCAGACCAGCTGGTAGTAATAAGCCTGCACTACTCAAGTCAGATGGTAACGGGCTACCATTAGCCAACGTCAGACCTTGGTTACGCCAGTGGCTTATCGATTTTTTATTTTTACGATTAGAAGCGGCCCAGAACCCATCAGGTAGTTTGACTTCATAGCCCCAAGGCTCGCCAGTACGATAGCCGCGATTGTCTAAGAAATTTGCTGTCGAAGCGAGTGCATCAGGGACGCTATTGACCAAGTCGCGACGTCCGTCACCATCGAAATCTACGGCTAATTCTAAAAAGGTACTTGGCATAAATTGTGTCTGCCCAAAGGCACCTGCCCATGACCCTGTCATATCGCTAGGGGCAATATCGCCGTTTTGCACGATTTTTAACGCATTGGCGTACTCACCTTGGAAATAGCTCTGACGACGATCAAAACAAGACAATGTTGCTAAAGATTCAAACAATGGCTTTTTACCCAGCGTTTGACCGAAGTTTGACTCAACGCCCCACACTCCTAGTACATGCTCAGGTTTTACACCATAACGCGATTCGATTTGGCGTAGGGTTGAACCCCATTGACGTTTGGCTTGGATACCATCTTCGACACGCTCTTTGTCCACTAATGCTGAGAGATAATCCCAAACGTCTTTTTGAAATTCTGGCTGATAATTAAGCGACTGAATGACGCTAGGATCGGGCTGGGTAGGTCGGTAGTTATTAAAGGTAAAACTGTCAACGCCACGGAATTTACTAGAGTTTTTTAGGTTGTCCAAGCACTGCTGAAACTCGCTATTGGATAAGTCAGGTGTTGGCGGCTGTGCGGCTTGAGCTGTGCTTGCTAAGCTGATGCCGACAGCAACACCAAGCAGCGACAAAGTAGATAAGGGAGTCAAACGCATGAAAATATCCTATGAACGTTAAAATCGTTATTGAGAGACAAAAGACAAAAAATGATATTAACGTAGAGTAACCAATCTAAACAGTAAAGAAAAGCTGTCGAAGTACCAAGTTTATAAATGGTTACGATAAATTGACGCTGCCGTGAGATTAAAAGAGGATTTCACTGAGCTACAATAGACAAACATTCATAGCTCATAAAGTATCTAATTTTAGCTATTGATAGATATTTAACTATTTAGCCAACATGCTATCTAGTTCTTCTATAAAGCTATGAATCCGCGCCGCATTTTTACCCATATCGCTCTTACCGATACGTGATTTACTACGGATATCGACTAAGCGTTCGCCACTATTATCAGTTACACGGACTACTACATCATCTTTAAAACCAAACCAAGTGGTGGTATCTGTGGCTTCAATGATGCCTTTGTCACCATCAGTATTGACAAGCTCCCAGCCTAAATTTTCAATGGTTTTTTTGGATGCTTCGACCAATTCAGGTTGTGATTGAGAGTAGGTTAACGTTTGCAAGTCAGGATAGGCAGTGCGCTGTTGTTCAGCAGTTTCTACACCCGCGTACTCAGCTGGATTTGGTGCATCTGCACGTAGTGGCGCAATCGCGACAAACTCAGGTGGATTTACCAGATCGGTTGAAATGTCATGAATCGGCGGTACGCTTTTGGCATTATTCATCATACCGAGTGGCAGCGCGATAGCAATTGCAGAAAATATAACAGCTATTGCTGCGCTAGCAAGGCTGACTGTTTTACGTTTGAATATAACTTGGATAGCAAGTAGTACGAGAGCCGCAATACCAACAAACAGACCGAACCTAAGCCCTGTCATTGCAGTGCCTAATTCCATAATACCGAATTTATAGAGTGGTGCTGGTAGTGCGACCAGCAAAAACGCGATTAAACTTATTATGCTGACTAAAATTTTCATCAGGACGCTCATTTATTCCTTAGTAGACGCGAAGTATATTCTATTTATCACTCAACAACCATACATGCTCTGTCACCCTTAAGTCAGAGGCTGATCCTATAGAGGTCGATTCGCTAGCGAGCTCGGTAATTTGATAGTGATCGCCATAATATTGCTGTAACTGCTCGCTATTTATAGAAAAAGGCGGTCCATTTTTTTTACTTTGGTCATAATTAAGCGTGATTAATAACTGTGAAGCTTTGCCGCTAATTTTACGTATCTGTTCGCTATACTGCACACGCATATCAACTGGTAGGGCGATTAATGCCGCTTTGTCATATACTGCATTAATAGTACCAATATCTTTAGCAGTTAGTGCAAAGATATCAGCGACCCATAAAGTAATGGTTTGTCCCGACAACTGGCCTTGATAGTATTTAATTGTTGGATTGTCTGCCTGTTGATAGACAGTAGGTTCGATATTTTGCTCAGCAAAGAATTTTTGTACGGCTGTTTCGACCAACTCAACGCCTACCACGTCATAGCCTTGCATCGCTAGCCAAACCATGTCGATTGATTTGCCACATAGCGGAATGAAAACGCGACTATCAGTAGGTAGTTTCAGGCGGCTAAAGTACTCAATCAGCAATGGGTTGACCGCAGATTGATTGAATCCAATACGGCCTTCTTGCCAACGTTTATGCCAAAACTCAGGGTTCATGCTGTAATCCTTTATCTGCACATTTTTTTATATAGGCAGTTCTAATATTAATCTGATATATCAAAGGAGAAAATAATAAAAAGCCAAACACCTATAGTATAAGTGTTTGGCTGGTATCTAATATTGCGCTAAGAAATTTTTTGAATGAATAATGTCCTATTCAACTTAGCTAACCACATTTAACTAACCATATATTTACTAAACTCTTGACGCAGCTTGGCTAGCTTCGGCGGTATCGCAAAGTTGCAATAAGCCTGTCCTGGATTTCTGTTAAAGAAATCTTGATGTGAGTCTTCTGCTTGATAGAACGCAACGGCTGGATGTACTTCCGTCACCACGTCCACACCCATATCGCGTAACTTATTAATCGTACGATCTACGGTTGGTTTTTGACCATCTTCGGTATAAAAGACCACACTGCGATACTGACTACCAACGTCATTGCCTTGACGATCCATCGTGGTGGGATCGTGCGTCGCAAAGAAGACATCAAGTATTACTTCTAATGGGACGATGGACTCATCAAATTCGACTTTGATGACTTCGACATGGCCAGTCGTACCACTACAGACCGCTTCATAATTGGCAGAGACAGCATCACCGCCCATGTAGCCTGAAACGACAGATTGCACGCCCTTTACTGATAAAAATACGGACTCGGTGCACCAAAAGCAGCCGCCGCCTAATACAATCGTTTGCATAATTTTTCCTATTATTATAAATATGGGTAAGCGCTATATTTGGTAGCAATGGTTTCATTTTTCAATGTTATTTTTCGACATCACGTTTTCAACGTCTCATTACCCTTAGCATTATTTATTCAGTTTCGTAGATTATTCAGCTTAGCAGGCGAGCCAAAGAAGATAAGTAACAAACAGTAATGTTATAATGGGCTTTTGCTACGTCGCCTATTTATCAACTGACAATGATGAGTCAGTTCATCAGCTATTTCTTATTAAGTTCTATTCTAAAAAACGAGTCGCCTTATGAGCCAATCCCAGCCTACTGTCAAACATGACACCCTATTTGACAAACCGTTTACCACACCGCTGGATAAAGCGGCACGCTTTTCCTTTGATGAGCAGGTAGTGGCTTGTTTTCCTGATATGATTCGCCGCAGTGTGCCTGGTTATGGTCAGGTACTGGCGATGCTGCCTATATTTGCCCGTCGTCATTGTAAGTACCGTCAGCAGAGCGATAGCGGTCAACGTGTTAGCCGTATTTATGATTTAGGTTGCTCATTGGGCGCCGCGAGTATGACATTAGCTGGTGAGTTTGAACCACAAGATTTGCAAATCAAAGCCATTGATATCTCACCAGCGATGACGACAGAAGCGACCACGCTACTGAGTGAGAACTATCCTGAGCACGATATCGAAGTAGTCACCGCGGATATTCGTGATGTTGAGCTTGAGCCATGCGATATGGTGATTTTGAACTTAACGTTACAGTTTTTGCCAGCTGCAGATAGGGTCGCAGTATTAGAGAAGATTTATACGGCACTGAGCGAAGGTGGCATATTAGTGTTAACTGAAAAAACTCACGCATTTGACGAGCAGTACGATGCATGGCTGGTGGAGCGTTATTACGACTTTAAACGCGCCAATGGCTATACGGAGATGGAAATCAGCGGTAAGCGTAATGCGTTAGAGAATGTGCTGATTACTGATACGCTAGATGAGCATCATGCACGGTTAGATCAAGTTGGGTTTGCGCGTCATTTGACATGGTTTCAGTTTTTGAATTTCGTGTCTGTGGTGGCGTTTAAATAATCCTTACTTTTAACACAGTTATTTCTTAATCAATACGGTAATCTGCTTTTATGCTCAACGACACTATCATCAACGCCGAACGCGAACTATATCTAACCCTACTAGAGCTGGCACAGAAGCAACCGAGCGCTTATGAGTGGCTTAAGCAATTACCAACGTGGCTAGGTGACATAAAAGACAAAGCTAACTATGCGCATGCGCCTGCCTACCAAGCGTCAGTCGCTCGTTTGCCAAACTTAGCTGTCAATAACGTCGATCTAAACAGCGATACATTGACGATTGAGGCAGATCTAAATGAGTCTCAGCGCAAACAAACGACGGCGTTATTAAAGCAGTTGATGCCATGGCGTAAAGGCCCATTTCAGATTGGTGGTCAAATCGGCAATGATGGGTCAGGTATTAAGATCGATACTGAGTGGCACAGCGATTGGAAATGGAAACGCGTTGCGCCGCATTTAAGTCGGTTAGACGGTCGCCGCGTATTAGATGTGGGCGGTGGTTCTGGTTATCACGGCTGGCGCATGGCAGGGGCTGGCGCGGATACGGTTATTATTATTGATCCGTCATGTTTGTTCTATCATCAGTTTATGGCGATTCGTCATTTCGTTGGTGCAGCAGATGCTTATAAAACTCATTACATTCCTGTACCGCTCGAAGCATTACCTGAGCACAGTCAACTGTTTGATACCGTATTTAGTATGGGTGTACTGTACCATCGCCAGTCACCGTTTGAGCATTTACAACAGCTCAAAGGGCAGTTAGTTAAAGGTGGTGAATTGGTACTAGAAACCTTGGTGATTGAAGGTGATGCCAATACCGTACTGGTGCCACATGACCGCTACGCGCAGATGAATAACGTGTATTTCTTGCCATCGGTGGCGGCATTAATTGGTTGGTTAGAGAAAGCAGGGTTCTCAGATGTACGCTGCGTCGATGTAGCAGTCACCTCGACCGAGGAACAACGACAAACCGAATGGATGACCTATCATTCGTTAGCAGACTTCTTAGATCCTAATGATTCGACTAAGACCGTCGAAGGATATCCTGCTCCCATGCGTGCGACTTTGATTGCCAAAAAGTAGCGTTGATGGCGGTAGCTAACATAAGGAAAGCACTATGGATACATCAAAGACTTTGATTGTAGCTACTATCAGCTTGCTAGCGCTACCTGCTATGGCAGGTTATGGGACTGTATCCGAGGGTTGGGGCTTTGTGCAAGACGACTGGCAAGTGGTTTGTGATAATACGCGGACTTGTCGATCTGCTGGATACGCAAGTGAAGCGCTAATAGATGAGCCTGCCTCAATCTTGTTTACAGCATTACCAAAAATAGCTCTGCCAAAAACGCAAATTCAGTTTATATCAGAGGTGCCGCTAGACGACCTTAAGCGTGTTGAGCTTTGGCTGAACAATAAAAACTATAGTGTGCTGCAATCCAACAAAGAAGACGGTTTATTATATGACTTGTCAGCCAAGCAGACCCAAGCACTACTTGACCATGCTCGTATCGCGACTAAGATAGAGATTAGAGCAGGCGACAATCAATGGCAGATCAGCGATAAAGGCATGTCGGCAGTACTGCTAAAACTAGACGATGTGCAAGGTCGGGTAGGGACATCGATAGCATTGGTCAGTAAGAACAATCCAAACCGTCAACGTCCTAAAGCAGCTTTGCCAAAACCAATCATTCAAAAAGCATTTTCGTATTCAGCAGAAGACAACAAAATACTCGCTCCATCAAAGTTGGCCTATTTTCAGAAAAATATTGATAAATGGGTTGATATTGATGCCGAGCAGCTCATAGGGTCTAAGGACGTAATGGGCGACTGTGAGCTGATTAACCCAAAAACTGAAACCTATCAGCGAATGTCAGAGTATGGCTCTACGATACTTGAATGGGACTTTATACCAGTTGATGGTAGTTATACGTTAGCCGCTCATACTTGCTGGCTAGGCGCTTACAACTCAAGTAACGGCTATTGGCTCATTGATAATGCAAGACCTAGCAATCCTACGCTTATCACCACAGCAGGAAATGACTATCTTGATGGTGAGATTTCGGCCACTCACAAAGACCGAGGCCTCGGTGATTGCTGGAACCGTACTACGTGGACTTGGAATGGTGAGACATTTGCTAAGAGCGAAGAGGCTAGTACGGGCATGTGCCGAGGTTTTGCCGGTGGAGCGTGGGACCTACCAACTTATGTGAGTCAGGTTATAAAAAATGATGCTAAGGCTCGATAGCTTTTTTGATTCAAATGATTTTGATTCAAGTGACTTTGATTTAAAAGGCTAGCACCTTATAAGGCTCAGCAGTCATAAGCTATATAGCCTTTGATCTTTCTATTTATGTCGCAAGCTATGCCACAGGATAAACGTTGAGAATGGCTAATTAAATTAACCATTTTTTGAAAGCGACTTCCATGACTATCTTAAGGATAAAACCAACAGAACCTGCGCCTAGGGCTAGAAATATCCAAAAAGTACCAGCACGACCAGCTTCAGACGTTTTAGAGATATCCCACATAATAAAAAACAAGAAAGCGATGAATATTGGCAATAAGACGTACAATCCCCAACTGGTGACAGTACTGGCGGCAATAGCAAACATGGCGTAATCCTATAATAGAGTAGTAATGCGTCTTCTATATTTTAGAAGAGCCGTACAAACCATTATTATAACGTGGAAGCAGTCAGGTATAAACGACTGTCCAGTATCGAGCAACAGTAACGCTACAATTCACATTATGAGTTATTTATCAATTTTGCATCATTGATATTAGTCAGCCCAAATCCTGATAACGGTAAGATTTTAGTGCTAATTTTGGCGCAAATGGTGCAATAAAGCGCAAAGATTGTTATATTTACAGGTTACTTATCTTTTTACATTATTCTATCCTTGCAATGTCGATCGCTATTATAATAGGCAGTTATCGATTGCTCGCATTTGCACCATTTTTGTTGTTTATTTAATTGAGTTCAAATTCCTATGTCACAAACCCAAATTGATACGCTTGCATCTCTATTTAATGATGCCATTCAAACCCTACAAGCAGATGGTACGCTACCAAGTGATTGGCAAAACAACAGTCAAATTACCCGTACGAAAGATTTAAGTCACGGTGACTTTGCCAGTAATATCGCACTAACGGCAGCGAAAGCGGCCAAAGCCAATCCGCGTCAACTTGCTGAAAAAATTGTCAGCGCATTGCCTGACAATCAAGATATCCGCCAAGTAGAAATCGCAGGACCAGGGTTTATCAATGTATTCTTAAATTCGGAAGCTAAGTTTTCTGTATTGGACGATATTTTCACATTGCAAGATCACTTTGGTTTGAGCAATCAGTTCGACGGTCAAAAAGTCCAAGTTGAATTCGTCTCTGCCAACCCAACGTCAAGTCTGCACGTCGGTCACGGTCGCGGTGCTGCGTTTGGCATGAGCGTCGCTAACTTGCTAGAAGCCATCGGCTATGACGTCACGCGTGAGTATTATGTCAATGACGCTGGTCGTCAAATGGACATCTTAGCAACCAGTACTTATTTGCGTTATTTAGAAGCCAATGGCGAGCAAGTGACTTTTCCTGTCAACGCCTATCAAGGTGACTATGTCAGTGACATCGCCCAGACGCTAAAAACACAACATGGTGATAGTTACGTACATAGCTTTGCAGATGTTGCCAAAGACGTGCCTGCTGATGCCGAGTTTGAGATAAACGCAGATGGCGAAAAAGTACTGCTATCAGGTGATAAAGAGGCGCATATTGATGGCTTGATTGCTAATAGCAAAGCATTGCTTGGCGATGGCTATGAGCTGTTTTTAAATGCAGCACTAAGCAGCATTTTGGCGGACATCAAAGACGACTTAAACGACTTTGGTGTGAGCTACGAGTGTTGGTTTAGCGAAAGATCTATCGATAGCGAGATTGAGCCTGTACTACAGATACTAGATGACAAAGGCTATCTATACGAAAAAGACGGTAACATCTGGTTTAAATCAACCGACTTTGGTGATGAAAAAGACCGTGTTGTACGTCGTGCCAATGGTCAATCGACGTATTTTGCCTCTGACATCGCTTATCATAAAAACAAGTTCGATCGCGGCTTTGACAAAGTCATTAACATTTGGGGCGCAGACCACCATGGTTATGTCCCACGCGTAAAAGCAGCGCTATTAGCCTTGGGTATCGATGCCGAGCGTCTAGATGTGGTGCTTGTACAGTTTGTCGCGTTGTGGCGCGGTAGTGAAAAAGTACAAATGTCTTCACGCTCAGGTCAGTTTGTGACCTTGCGTGAGTTACGTGCAGAAGTCGGTAATGATGCTGCACGATTCTACTATGTGGCGCGCAAGCCTGAAGTGCATGTTGATTTTGACTTAGAACTTGCCAAATCACAAAGCAAAGACAATCAGGTATTTTATATTCAATATGCTCATGCGCGTGTTTGCCGTGTGTTAGAAAAACTGGCAACTTACGATTTGACCGTAGATGATGCCGTTGGTTTGGCTCATCAAGATTTGTTAAGTGCGCCAAATGAAGACGAGCTAATCAAACTGTTAGCAGGCTATCCAGCGACGTTACTTCGCGCAGCAACTGGTTACGAGCCGCATGTTTTGACCAACTACCTAAAAGAACTAGCGGCATTGTTCCATGGTTGGTATGACACCAACCGTATCTTGCCAATGAGCCTGACGTCAGGTGAAATGCCAAGTCAAGATGAGCTAGACTTAATGCAAGCACGTTTGCGCTTATCCAAAGCCGTTAGACAAGTATTAGTGAATGGGCTTAGTCTACTAGGCTTGTCTGCACCGTCTAGTATGTAGTGTTTTTTTTACATGTAGAAAGCTATTGTTCGTATAGAAAAATTTCTAACATGCGAAATAAATGTAGGCAGCTGATAGCATTAATTTGATGATAGTTAAATCCAGTAGGGAGAACGAGATCCATGCTAGCCAAAAAACCTAAAGGCGCAACAGAAAAGCGCAAATCAAGTAGCGTATCAGGCTTATTGTGGATGTTTGTTGGGGCAGTATTGACCCTTATGATCGGGGTATTTATCTACCTCTCACCATTATTTAACTTCAGTCCTGCTGATGGTAGCGCTGAGAACGATCCTGATCGTCAAGTACAGCCACGTGTGGATACTGATACCGATAATGGCGATTATGAGTTCTACGATATTTTGCCAAATCAGGAAATGGCAACCATCCCTGATGAAGATATTGCTGATATTGAGAATAATCAAATAGACGGTATCGACGCGTTTGAACCAGACGTTGTCGTGACTCAACCAGAGAGTGATACAGCCAGTACAGAAAATACGGGCAATTTAGATGCTTCGGAAGAGGCGACTGTCGAACCAGCTAGTGGTAGCAATACTGGGTCTGGGGAGGGTATCGTTGTTGTTGAAGAAAATGCCACTTATGATGGTACGCCAACTACTAGTACTAATAACTCTACGACTCGTAACAACAATGCAGGGGCGGGTGAGGCAAATGTCCAAGCTGCCACACCTGCGGCGACCTATATTTTGCAGATTAATAGTTTTAGTGATGCAGATGAAGCGGATCGTCGCCGTGCACAAGTACTGATGGCGGGTGTTGATGCTAGAGTGGTCAAGAACACGACGGGTAATGGCTTACCAATCTATCAAGTCATCTCGCGTCCTTTGAATAACCGTCAAGCAGTGACAACGGCGCAGCAACGTCTACAAAACAATGGTATAGACTCTATTATCGTTGAACAGCGTCGCTAAATTAATTCGTTTACAATTATTATATTTATTAAAAAAAGCGTCGTAATGGCGCTTTTTTTATCTCTGTATTTTATCAAAAGCTTTTCGACGGTTTTATGCTATTAAACGTTCATTAAGAGTATGATTATGACAGTATCTAACTCAGTAACACCTCAAGCAGGCATCATTAAAGCGTTCTTTCAAAAATACTTTATTGATGCGTTCACTGGGATGGCTTTAGGGCTATTTGTCACGTTGATTGCAGGTCTCATTATCTCACAAATCGGTGGCTGGTTAGATTTGCCAGCATTGGTCGCGGTCGGGAAACTTGCCTCAATATTAATGGGCGCTGGTATTGGTGTAGGTATCGCTTATTATCTCAAAGCGCCAACACTAGTGATGCTCAGCTGTCTCGTGGCAGGTATGCTTGGTGCTCATTCTGAAGCGCTAATGGCAGGTACGCTATTTATGCCACAAGTGGGTGGACCTGCAACCTTTGTAGCGTTGCCTGGTAATCCGATAGGCGCCTATCTAACATCAGTCTTTGCTTATCGTGCGGGTAGTTGGGTGGCAGGAAAGACCAAACTGGATATTTTATTGGTTCCGTTATTGGTATGTGCAGTTGCATTGGCTGTCTGTGCGCTACTGAACCCACCTATCGTTAATGCAGTCGCTGCTATCGGTCAAGGTATTCAGGCGGCTACGGAACTTCAACCATTGTTGATGGGCATTGTCATTGCAGTCGTGGTTGGTATTTTATTAACTCTGCCTACTTCTAGCGCAGCTATTTGTATTGCTATTGGGCTTGGTGGTGTCGCAGGTGGGGCAGCTGTGGTTGGCTGCGCTGCACATATGATTGGCTTTGCCGTTGCAAGTTTTAAAGACAATGGTGTGAGCGGCGTGGTCTCTCAAGGCTTAGGTACCAGTATGCTGCAAATCCCTAATGTGCTTAAAAAGCCTATCGTTTTATTACCAGCTGTGATTGCCAGTGCTATCGTTGGGCCTATCGCGACTGTTGGGTTTGGCTTGGCTTGCACGGCAACAGGAGCAGGCATGGGTACGGCTGGTTTGGTCGGTGTATTTGGGGTGATTGAAGCATCACAAGAGATTATGAGTACGGGTCAGCTATGGACGGCGATTGTTTTGCTGATGTTTGTTTTACCTGCGGTGATTGCAGGGTTAGTGGCTTACATCATGCGCCGCATGGGCTGGTTAGTCGCTGGTGATATGAAGTTGCCATAACGGCTTAAAAGAGAGCGAGAAAGTAATACATTACTGTTGGCTAAAACACGCCCAAAAAAAAGCGTCTGAGCAGAGTTTGCCAGACGCTTTTTTTAAATAAATAACCATTTACATATAATGAGTTACTAATTGAACGATACATTAAGCAATTTTAGGTACTTTACCTTCATTGATAACATCTGCATCAACCATCACAGTTTTAGCATTTTCCATAGAAGGCAACTCATACATAGTTTCAAGCAGCGCATTTTCTACGATAGAACGTAGACCTCGAGCACCTGTCTTACGTTCCATTGCTTTTTTGGCAATGGCATCTAGTGCTTCTTGAGTAAAGCTAATTTCAGCACCTTCCATATCGAACAAGTACTTGTACTGTTTTACCAGTGCATTCTTTGGTTCAGTTAGAATCTGTACCAAGGCTTCTTCATCCAGCTCCTGTAAAGCTGCAAGTACAGGCAGACGACCGATTAGCTCAGGGATTAGACCAAACTTGATTAAATCTTCTGGCTCAACCTGCTGTAGCAAGTCTGAGCTACGACGGCTGTCGTCTTTTGAGCTGACATCAGCGTTAAAACCAATACCGCCTTTCTCAGTACGCTGTTGAATGACGCTATCAAGACCCGCAAATGCACCACCAACGATGATTAGGATGTTGCTGGTATCAACTTGGATGAGCTCTTGCTGTGGATGCTTGCGACCACCGTGCGGCGGAATAGCAGCAACGGTACCTTCGATTAGTTTCAGCAGCGCTTGCTGTACGCCTTCACCTGAGACATCACGTGTGATAGATGGGTTGTCGCCTTTCTTACTGATTTTATCGATTTCATCAATATAGATAATACCTTGCTCAGCTTTGGCCACATCATAATCAGAAGCCTGGAGTAGCTTTTGTACGATATTTTCAACATCTTCACCAACATAACCAGCTTCGGTCAATGTTGTGGCATCAGCCATTGCAAAAGGTACATCAAGCAGACGTGCTAAGGTTTGCGCAAGCAATGTCTTACCAGAACCAGTCGGACCAATCAGCAGGATATTACTTTTTGCCAATTCAACCATCGCATCATCAGCGCCGATCTTAGCTTTTTTGCTGTCGTGAGCTAGTGTCTGGCTGACTTTTAGACGTTTATAATGGTTATAGACAGCAACAGCCAACGCTTTTTTGGCGGCATCCTGACCGATGACATAGTCATCAAGCTTGGCACGCAACTCTTTTGGCGTTGGTAGTTTTTTATTGACCCAAGAAGTATCGACTTCGCTATCGTCATCACCGTGCTCTGCGCTATCTGCGATTAAATCAGTACATAGCTCGATACATTCATTACAGATATTGGCATCGTCAGCAGCAATCAGTTGCTGTACATCGCTTTTGGCTTTACCGCAAAACGAACACTGCGGGGTATTATCTTCTGCCATAAAAGGCGCTCCTAAAATTTAAAACTGGTTAGTTTATTTGCAGTATATCGATTGCTCTATCAGTGTCATACCCTGCAAAATAATAGATATGACATTGGTTATGAGTTGCCGTATAGCAAATAAACTATAAAAGGTCTGATGGTCTTGCTCTCAATCGAGAGGCGTCACACTAAAGCTGAGATTACAAAGATTCAGGGCGACGCTCTAATACTTCGTCAACCAAACCGTACTCTTTAGCTTCTTGTGCATCTAACCAATAATCACGCTCAACGT
The DNA here is from genome assembly GCF_052376195.1 of Psychrobacter sp. AOP7-B1-25. Taxonomy (NCBI): domain Bacteria; kingdom Pseudomonadati; phylum Pseudomonadota; class Gammaproteobacteria; order Moraxellales; family Moraxellaceae; genus Psychrobacter; species Psychrobacter sp. AOP7-B1-25. The sequence goes on along the minus strand of NZ_JBQSVK010000012.1, from coordinate 60,368 downwards.
CTTTTTCGATTTTTTCTACTGGTTGACCAGTACGCTCAGCTAAGATGCTATTCAGACGTGCACGAGTTTTAAGGATTTCACGAGCATTAATTTCGATATCAGTTGCCTGACCTTGCGCACCACCTGAAGGCTGATGAATCATGACACGAGCATTAGCAAGTGAATAGCGCTTGCCTTTTTGGCCAGCAGCCAATAGGAATGAACCCATGCTGTAAGCACCGCCCATACAAATAGTAGATACTTCAGGCTTGATGAAGTTCATGGTGTCAAAAATAGCCAAGCCAGCACTTACTGAACCACCTGGTGAATTGATATATAAATGGATATCTTTGTCAGGGTTTTCAGCTTCTAAGAATAGTAACTGGGCGACGATAAGGTTCGCCATGTTGTCTTCGACCTGACCGGTCAAAAAGATAACGCGCTCACGTAATAGACGTGAAAAAATATCAAACGAGCGTTCACCGCGTGAGGACTGTTCAACCACCATAGGTACTAATGCAGCTTGTGTGGTTTGTACTTCTTTGTGCGCACTCATTAGCATATCGAAATGCGGGTTGGCAGTGATGCGATCATAATCTGTCATAGAAAAGTCCTATCGATAAATGTAAAAAATAAAATGGATTGAATGGTTTTGTTGTCTAGTAGTTTTTGACTAATGGGTTGTTTATAAGGGGGCTGCGCTCACTATTCAAGCCTATACAATTGGTTTGTGCATAAAATAGATGAAAAAGTGAGCATACTCTGTTTTTATATTTTTCTGTATAAGCTGAAAAATAACTTTTTAATAAAAATATTTAATAGAAATAAATATTGGCTTAAATATTCCTTTGTCAGGTAATTACTACAATTCCTTATCCCGACATAGACGCCTTGGATCTCATGCTACCTCACTTTTTAACATAGAATACCTGATTAATAGCATGACAATCTACCCATCTTGCTAGTCGATTGTATAAGTAGCCCATCGTTAACAGAAACGTTAATTCCATTTCATGATCAAACGTGCTTAGTATGCCATTAACAATGGACACGATATGTTCAAGCAATACAAACTCCAGTTATGGTATGTAGGGTAATAGCCGTGCTGAAAAACGGTGCATCTTCTCGATAAAATGCTACGATTTGGTGCATATATAGCTAACTATCGGTAAAGAATTAGCAGCAAGTTTGGGTTAGAAAATAGTAAAACCGATACTACTATTACCGTCAGTGAGCATACATAGTAAAAACTAATGCAAAATCACTGTATTAGATATATAGACTGGTTTTTTGCCCTAGTAGGTTTATACAAGTTGGCACAATGATTGTATAAATAGTAGTATTAATGATTTTTTACGTTATGTAACCTAGTTCTTATTTCGATAACGCTTAGCTTATAACGATTAAGCGTTAATGGTTACGTAAGACGCTAGATCATATTTGACGAGTATATAAGATGAGTTGGGCTTCTTCCTTAGCACTGAGTTTTGACACTGTTCGACGTACGACTACCCAAGGCGAGTCTATTGCTAAGACGCGGCTTTATCATCGTAAGCATACTGGTGCCTTGATGGTACAGCGTGCTCTGTATCCTGAGCCCAGCAGCCAGCAAGGTATTTGTCATATTCTGATGTTGTACCCACCAGCAGGTATCGCGGGTGGTGATGCGCTGACCATAGACCTGAATGTAGATAGTGATAGCCATGCTGTTATCACTACGCCAGGGGCAGGTAAGTGGTATGGTAAAGACAGCGTTAGCCAAAAATATAAGGCATCATCGATCAACAACGATACGCACCAAATCATGGAACAAGATGAGATAGCAGATTACGCTAGTCAAAACGTACAGGCCATGATGGCAACAGATACTCGCTTAGAATGGTTACCGCAAGAGAGTATCATCTATAACGAAGCCAATATGCATGCGGTCAGTCGCTTTGATTTAAAAAAATCTTCTAGCCTGCTGACATGGGAAGTTAGTGTGTTTGGACGGCAAGCATATGATGAGCAGTTTTTAAAAGGGAATTACCATACTGGCTTGAGTATCTACCGAGAAGATAAGGTTGTCGTTGCTGAACGTGTGGCACAGTCGGCACAAAATCGATGGTTTACCTCAAATTTAGGATTAGCGAATCAGCATATTTATGGATCGTTTTGGGCCGTGCCAAGCTTGAGTGATGTTCAAGAAAACCTTGCGCTGTCGGCATCGCAAACCACACAATCAACCGAAACGGCCCAAGCAACTATCAAGCAGTCATTGACTCGCTATCTAGATAATACGATAGCAGCATTACGTCAAAGCATTGCACAGGACAAACTGCCTGTCTATTGCACTCATAATGGCCAAGCGATTAATATTCGTTACATTGGCTCAGATGTACGCGGCTGTTTTGAGGCTTTTTATCAACTGAGAGAAGTCTTGCGCGATCATTGGTGGCAGCTTCAGCCTTGTCGTCCTCGTATTTGGGATACTTAAGACAGTGCTAGCTAATAGTATTTGCCAATAGCTGCGTTGCGATTACGCTTCGAACGTTTTTGGTCGATATCTAACGCTTTAGAAACTTCTAATCTGCTATAAGCATAATTAGTCTGCTATAAATATAGTGATAAATACAATAAGGAATTGTCATGCATTTGACTCCAACTGAGAAAGACAAACTCATGCTATTTACGGCTGGAATGGTTGCTGAGCGCCGTAAAAATCGTGGTGTTAAGCTCAATTATCCTGAAGCCGTTGCTTATATTAGTATGCTGCTTATGGAAGGGGCACGGGATGGCAAAAGAGTGGCTGAGTTGATGAGTGAAGGTGCCACGTATTTGTCTGCTGATGATGTGATGGAAGGTGTGGCAGAGATGGTAGATGAGGTGCAAATCGAGGCGACTTTTCCTGATGGTACTAAACTGGTCACGGTACATAATCCCATCGTGTAACGCTGTATACCATTGTTATAGCACCGAAATGCTCACTATAAAATAAGGCGGCTCTCATGCAAGTAGGCGAATATCATATCCAAGATGGCGATATTATCTTAAACCAAGGGCGAAAAATACAGACCATTAGTGTCAGCAATACTGGCGATCGACCTATCCAAATCGGCTCGCACTATCACTTCTACGAAGTCAATGATGCTTTAAGCTTTGAGAGGGAGAAAACTCGAGGCTTTCGTCTAAATATTATTTCTGGAACAGCGGTACGTTTTGAGCCTGGGCAATCTCGAGAAGTAGAGTTGGTTGCTTATGCCGGCAAGCAAGATGTATACGGTTTTGCTGGACGCGTTATGGGTACAGCCCACCCAGACAACGTATCAGAAAGTACTACTGATAAGAAAACGACAGCTACTTCGCAAAAGCGAATCAGTCGACATATTTACGCTGAGCATTTTGGTCCTACAACAGGCGATAAAGTCCGCCTCGCCGATACCGAGCTTTGGTTGCAGGTTGAGGCAGATTTGACCAGTCACAAAGATGCTACTGTTGACCAAAAAGAAATGTCACAAAGCGGTGAAAATAGCAGTAAACCCACTGAGATAAAAGGTGAGGAAGTTAAATTCGGTGGTGGTAAAGTTATTCGTGATGGTATGGGGCAAGGACAACTGCTAGGCGATGAAGTTGCTGATACAGTGATTACCAATGCATTGGTCGTTGACTATACCGGTATTTATAAAGCCGATATCGGTATCAAAGACGGTCGCATTAGTGCTATTGGCAAATCTGGCAATCCTGATATTCAGCCTGCTATCGATATTCCTATCGGCGGCGCTACTGAAATTATTTCTGGTGAAGGTAAAATCTTAACAGCAGGTGGTGTTGATAGTCATATTCACTTTATCGCGCCCCAGCAGTGCGAGACCGCGCTTATGTCAGGTGTGACTACGATGCTAGGTGGTGGTACAGGACCAGCTCAAGGCACACTTGCTACCACCTGTACGCCAGGGGCTTATCATATTGGTTCAATGCTAAAGTCGACCGACAGCATTCCTATGAATATTGGGTTGCTAGGTAAAGGTAACGTGAGCGTGCCAGAGCCGATTGCTGAGCAAATCGAAGCAGGCGCAGTAGGATTAAAGCTGCATGAAGACTGGGGCACGACGCCGCAAGCCATTGATAATTGTTTGAGCGTCGCTGAAGATTATGATGTGCAAGTCGCTATTCATACTGATACCTTAAACGAAAGTGGCTATCTAGAGAGTACGCTAGGCGCTTTTAAAAACCGTTGTATTCATACTTTTCATACTGAAGGTGCAGGCGGTGGTCATGCGCCTGATATCCTAAAGGCTATTGGTGAGTCGCATGTGTTGCCATCTTCAACCAATCCAACCAGGCCATACACCGTCAATACCATTGATGAGCATCTCGATATGCTGATGGTTTGTCATCATCTGAGTCCTGCCATCGCAGAAGATGTGGCGTTTGCTGAAAGCCGTATCCGCCAAGAAACCATTGCGGCAGAAGACATACTGCACGACTTGGGAGCGATATCAATGATGAGTAGTGACTCACAAGCGATGGGGCGAGTGGGTGAAGTTGTTATTCGTACGTGGCAAACGGCGCACAAAATGAAAGTCCAACGCGGGCATCTAGCGCCAGATGCAATGGCCGACAAAGAGCATCAAGAGCAGTGCATTACATTGACGGACTATGACCAAAGCGCGGACAACGATAATTTCCGCATCAAACGCTATATCGCAAAATACACCATAAATCCTGCCATTACCCATGGTATTAGCGACATGGTTGGCTCAATTGAAGTAGGTAAGTGGGCGGATATGGTGCTATGGTCGCCGAAGTTTTTTGGGGTAAAGCCTGAATGTATCATCAAAGGCGGACTTATCGCTGCAGTACCAATGGGCGATATCAATGCCTCTATACCGACACCTCAGCCTGTGCATTATCGTCCAATGTTTGCCACGTATCCAAAATCGGTTGCCCAAACCAGCATTACCTTTATGTCGCAAGCTGCCATAGACAAAAAAGTTGATAAGCAGCTTGGATTGACCAAAGTCATCCAGCCAGTACACGGTATTCGTAAAATTCGTAAAAGCGATATGCGTTTCAACAGCTATTGCCCAGATATGGATATCAATCCTGAGACCTATGAAGTACGCGCTGATGGTAAGACGCTTACCTGTGAGCCAGCTGATGTACTACCCATGGCGCAGCGTTACTTTTTATTCTAATGCTTATTTTAATGTTTAGATACGCATACACACAGGCAATATTAAAGAGCGCGCCTTAAACCATATAGCTAGTTTGTGTGGCACGAATTTCTTTCTAGTACTTTTATCATCAATACTATTAAACGATAGTTTGAGCAACAGTAAGCAGAGCACTTTATCTATGAAAATATTTAATACCCGTTTAAGTACACTGAGCGACACTCAAAAAATACAAATAGCAGAACAGTACAAATCCGATAACTATCTACTGTTAGATTTCGATACACGTCAGCATTCTCGCTTTAGAGCCATTACGGTTTCAGGGGAGGCGGTTGGGATTGACCTTCCTCGTACAGGCGTATTAAAAGGCAGTGATGTTCTTATCAACGCATCAGGAGAGTTGATGCAGGTCATCGCTAAACCACAAGCCGTAACAAAGGTAACCGCTGCTGATGATTTTCTATTAATGAAAGGCGCTTATCATTTGGGTAATCGTCATGTGCCGTTGATGTTTGAGCACAGTTTGGATCAAGGGGATGCAGGCTATGCGCTATATTTTGAAAACGATCATGTACTGGCACAAATGCTAGAAAACCTTGGTCTACATACTGAGTCTGCATCAGTGCCATTTGAGCCTGAAACGGGTGCTTATCAAACTGGCCAAGGGCATTCGCATGGCCACTCTCATTCCCACAGTCATAGCCATGATGACAGCCATGGCCATAGCCACGATGCCGCACCTACAGGTAGTCTAAACGATGACTGAAATCAGTGTCCAGCCTGAACAGTCTAGACAGCTAGGACAGTTACTGATGCTGGCCTCCAGCAATTTACCTATTGGTAGCTATACCTATTCACAAGGTGTAGAGTCAGCGATTGAGTCAGGCATTGTCTTTGATGAAGCCAGTACTCTTATCTTCATGCAGGACTATCTAGCGCTAGCAGTTATTGGCTACGAGCTGCCTGTGTTAGGACTCATAATGTGTGCGCTTAACCAAGGAAATGAAGCGCTAGCAGCGAATCTAGCACATGATTATCATGCTGGCTTAGAAAGCAAAGAGTTTGTATTGGAATCTCAGCAGTTAGCACAAGCGATGGTCTCTTGGCTCAACGAAGTATTAAGTCTTGGTATACCCACGGAAGTGCTTGAAGATGGGTTTTTGCCACTTTTCGCACATATTGCTCAACATTGGCAACTGCCACTTGCACAGTCTATGACCACCTATGGATTTGCTCAAGTAGAGAATATGGTACTCGCCGCTGTGAAGACAGTACCGCTAGGGCAGATGGCAGGTCAGCGTATTCTATGGCAATTACAAAGCGATTTGGGCGCTCAAGTAGATACTCTGAGTGTCGATGTACGACAGGCTTTTGAGAGTGTCATTATTTCACAAAATACACTCGCTGATATGGCTATAAGCGCTACGCAGCATAACGAGCAGCTGTGCCAAGACCTCTATGATAGGCTCAATATCTCTAATAACTTACCCAACTTGGCTATCCTTTCGAGTATGCATGAGGAGCAATACAGTCGGTTGTTCCGTTCATAGCCATACCTTCTTATTTATTTATACTGATTGATATATAAACTGTTTTAGGAAATCAATATGTCTCTAACCCCGCTCAAACCAAAAAACGCTCACGCTGCATCAGAATTACAGACTGATAGCGACAGTCAAAACCAGTCTTCTTTGTCGTGCTTACGCCTTGGTATTGGTGGACCAGTCGGTAGTGGTAAAACTGCTCTGACCCTACAGCTGTGCCAAAACCTGCGTGATACGGTCAATATGGCAGTTGTGACCAATGATATTTATACCAAAGAAGATTCGCAGTTTTTGACTCGCAATAATGCCATGCCAGCTGAACGTATTCGCGGTGTAGAGACGGGCGGTTGCCCGCATACTGCCATTCGTGAAGATGCCTCTATCAATCTAACAACCATCGCTGAGCTACAAGCAACCTTTGAAGGCTTGGAGATGATCATTATCGAGTCAGGTGGTGATAACCTAGCGGCGACGTTTAGCCCAGAGCTGTCTGATTTGACCTTATATGTCATCGATGTTTCTGCAGGCGATAAAATCCCTCGTAAGGGTGGCCCTGGGATTACCAAATCTGACTTGTTAATTATTAATAAAACGGATCTTGCACCGATGGTGGGTGCTTCGCTTGAGGTGATGGAACGTGATGCGAAAAAAATGCGTGGCGACAAGCCTTTTGTTTTTAGCAATATGAAAACAGGTGATGGACTAGCAGAGATCATCGCCTTTATCAAAGAACATGGCATGCTTGCTTAGAGAGTAGGTGAACTTTTACCATCAGAATATAAATAACAAGGAAAAACCACATGACACAGTGTACAAAAGCTCCTCATACCAAAGGCTCTCATTTCTCACCAATATTCTCAACTCGTAACATCGTGTCTGGATCAACGGTAATGATGACATCACTGATGCTGCCGTCATTAGCACAGGCGCATTCAGGTCATATTCACACCGCCGCATCGCATGCACCTTCGTTTCTAGGAACATTACAAGCTGGACTGATTCATCCAGTAACTGGACTTGATCATTTGTTTTTGGCAGTTGGTATGGGCATATTGTTTTATGGTCTACAAAAGCAGCGTCTAGGGATGATGTCATTGACAGCAGGATTGTCGCTAGGTGCGGTATTGGGTACGGCTGGTGTGCTGATTGGTGGTATTGGCTTTGCTGCATCATCTGGGCTGATTGAAGTGGCAATATCACTGTCGGTAGTGGTGTTGGCTATGGTACTGATGAGTCAAAAAAGTAGACAAGAAGCATTTTCAGCGCAGACTCATACAGCAAGCACGCCAAGCATTCAGCAATTATCATTGTTTGGTTTCGGTGGTTTGGCAGTGTTTCATGGCATGGCGCATGCGATGGAAGTACCAGCAAATGTCGGTGTGAGCGGTCAGCTAGGATTCTATGCAGGGATGTTGGTCACAATGCTAGCGCTATATGCAGTTGGTACGCTGGTTGGTCAGCAGCTACAGCAGCGTTTAGGTGGTAACTTATGGATACAGCGCGGTCTAGTGCTGCTAGGATTGAGCGCCGTATTTGCACCTGTGTTGGTTTAAGTATTCTTGACGCTACAAACGAAGTGTTTGTATATTCGATAGTTAAGGCCAATTTTAGCTATCGAAACTCATAAAAAATGCGCCCCCGATTAAAAGGTCGGGGGCGCATTTTAGTTTTGATAACCGGCTACAGCATATCTAAAAAGACAGCCTGTCGTATCAATTACATTGCTTGCTGCTGTTGTTGCTGAGCGGCTAGCAAGTCTTGGTAGCTAACTTCTTTGTCAGTTACTTTACCTTGCTCGATCAAGTAATCTACTACTTGGTCTTCTAGTACAACCGACTCGATGTTAGCGCGCTGCTGTTGATCGTTGGTGTAGTACTCGATAACTTCAGCTGGATCTTCGTAGTTTTCAGCAGCTTCTTTGATGAAAGTTTCTACACGCGCTTGATCTACTTCTAAGCCTTTAGTATCGATAACACGGGCAACGATGATACCAAGACGGGCAGCACGTAGCGCTTGCTCTTCAAATAGCTCATTTGGCAGCATGTCTTTATCGAAGCTATCAGCATTGGCGCCGAACTGCTGAGAAAAACGTTGCATCATCATGTTGCGTTGACGCTCGATTTCTTGCTCTAGCATCGCGTTTGGTACGTCAAACTCATTCTTTTCTAGCAATGCATCAAAAGTTGCTTGCTTAACTTGGCTACGCGCAGCGTTTTTGATTTCGCGTTCCATGTTTTTGCGTACGTCTTCTTTCAACTTCTCAACGCCGCCTTCTTTTACGCCGAATAGCTCTAGGAACTCTTCATTGATTTCAGGTAGCTTAGATCTTTCAACCAATTTCACATTGATTTTGAACTGAGCTTCTTTACCAGCCAAGTTCTCAGCTTGGTAGTCTTCTGGGAAAGTCACGTCGATGATTTTTTCTTCGCCAGCTTTCATGCCTTTGATACCAGCTTCAAAACCTGGGATCATCTGGTTGCTACCGATGACCAGTTTGAAGTCTTCGCTAGAGCCGCCTTCGAATTTTTCGCCGTCGATTGAACCTTCAAAGTCAAAAGTTACTTGGTTGTCTTTCGCAGCCATGCCCTTTTTCTCAACGAATTCTTCACGTTGCTTTTGTAGGTTTTCGATCATAGTGTCAACGTCTTCTTCACTAACTTGTGCAGTGTGACGCTCAACTTCAATCTCATCGATACCTTGTACGTCTACTTCTGGGAAGATTTCAACAGTGGCTTGGTATACCAAGAAATCGTCTTCAAGTTTTACGTCGTCGATGTTAGGCATGCCAACAGCGCGGATGTCTTCAGATTTGATCGCTTCAAAAACCGTATCACGGATCACATCGTTGATAACTTCTTGTTGAATGCCAGCACCGTACTGAGAGCGGATGTGTGACATAGGGACGTTACCTTTACGGAAACCGTCAATTTTGGCAGTTTTCGCAACTTGGCGAATACGACCTTCAACTTTGTTTTGAATTTTTTCAACGGGTACTTTAACCGTTAGCTGGGTTTCTTTATTAGATAGCTTGTTGGTTGTGACTTGTAAATCTGTAGCCATGTTAATTACACCTTTAGGATTAAGTAGTACGTTTGATTAATGAAATAGTACTTAGGGTTAAATGGTAATAGACAGACCGCGCCTCAAATTACGGGCATGTACGACGGGCTGCCGTTGAACTAAATAGGGGATAGCGCACAACGTCAAATTCAGTGTCAGTAGCAATTGCCGCTGATACCGAAAGGTGAACTTATTGAGGTTGTCCATGCCATCAAATATCGATAATAAACCGTTAATCCAGCGCATAATAACGCTTTTTGGTGCATTATACAGCCAAATAACGGATTTCAACAAAATTTTAAAAGTAGAACAGTATAATCTATCTGTTTATTAAAGTAAAAATTATCTCTTTGATGGCATGTTTCCTTATGTTGCTTGCCTTTATATGGTTTAACTTTATATAAAAGATCAGCCATATCTATAGTCAATAAATCAGCCAACGAATGAGAAACAGCGATAAGTTTTTAAGCGCATTATGAGCATCAAGCGCACTTTTGGATAGTTATAAATAGAGCAGCTATAAAGCACTTATAAAGGTAGCTGTGTTAATAACTGCTGGATTGCCTGACCACGATGACTGATGCTGTTTTTATCAGCAGCGCTTAGACTAGCCGCACTGGCTTGCAAATCAGGCAACCAAAACAATGGATCATAGCCAAAACCGCCGTCACCATGTAGCGAATCCAAGATTTCGCCATGCCATAATCCTTGAGCGATGATTGGTAATGGATCATCAGCATGACGCACCATTGCCAGTACGCAAACAAACAACCCTTTAACAGGAGTATCTGGCTTCGCTGCACGTATAGGCTGCAAGTCAGCGATGAGCTTGGCGTTATTTTTACTATCGTTACCGTGCTCACCAGCATAGCGAGCAGAGTAGATACCTGGCGCATTACCTAGTACAGGCACGCACAGTCCTGAATCATCAGCAATTGCAGGCAATCCGCTGATACGGCTCGCATGACGGGCTTTGATAATGGCATTTTCTACAAAGCTTAGACCATCTTCGATGGCGTCTTCGATATCGAGCTGACCTTGCGGGACGATCGTCACGTCCAAGTTCGCTTCAGCAAATAGCCGTTTAAACTCAGCCAACTTGCCTTTATTGTTACTGGCAAGTACCCATTGATTAGCGGTTGTCGGGTGGGTAGCAGTTAACGAGGTATCAGTGGTGCTCATAGAGTTATTCCATAATATAAAGATGATGAAGAGCGATTATTCGAGTAGGTTTTATTTATCTTCTTTAAGGCTAATCGATAAATTATTTGTCGTTTTAAGTGGTTATACTAATAATGATAACGCATGATTTTGAAGTGCGTGCAATTACAGCTTAATAAATAACCAATCGCTATGCAGGTTGTACGGACTATAACATTTGGTAACTGATATTATTGGTTGCTATTGCTATAATAGGCGACAAGCTACAGTGAATTATATCTTATGGCTTGTGAATATTAAGTTAATAAAAGTCTATAAAGTCAAACGCTTGGCTTTTAGGCAAAGAATAATAGCAATAAGTAACCGATAGGTTGATTTTGGATTCATAACGATACGTGATATTGTATTGAGCAGTACCGTGTATCAAGCGATAAAGTTCATTTTAAACAATAAACTCAGCCAATTTAGTCCGCTATTTTATAGTGTTTTTTGCGGTGTAAAAATAGCGTAAAATTCAGTTTCTATAAGCAAGTTTTTATAAACTAACGGCTAAACAGCAAGGATAAAATAATTATGTCAAACATTACTTTACCAGACCTACCATATGCAAAAGACGCACTAGAGCCACATATCAGTGCCGAAACGCTAGAGTATCACCATGACAAGCATCACAATGCATATGTTACGAAGCTCAACGACTTGCTACCAGGTTCTGGTCTAGAAGATAAAACATTGCCAGAAATCATCGTAGCGACTGCTAAAGATGACAGCAAGCAAGGTATGTTCAACCAAGCAGCTCAAGTATGGAACCACACGTTCTACTGGAACTGCATGACGCCAACAAACGGCGGCGGCGAACCTACTGGCGATCTAAAAGCAAAAATCGAAGAAGATTTTGGTAGCTACGACAAGTTCCGTGAAGAGTTCAAAAACGCAGCATTGACTCAGTTTGGTTCAGGCTGGGCATGGCTAGTCGCTGATAAAGTCGGTGGCAAATTGTCAATCGCCAAAACTGCTAACGCTGACACTCCACTTGCACATGACCAAGTAGCAGTATTGACTTGTGATGTATGGGAACACGCGTACTATGTAGATTACCGTAACCGTCGTCCTGACTATGTTGATACGTTCCTAGACAAGCTAGTGAACTGGGACTACGCAAACGCAAAATATAAAGGTCAAGACGCTGGCGTTGAAGAGTAATCTTTAACGACTAGATGTTTGATTGAAAAAAAGGACACCTCAGGGTGTCCTTTTTTTTGCTTATGAGTTTTTCTATTTTGATTCCTAATTAAATTGCATGTATTGAGCAAGGTAGCGCTCGCTATCAAGCCACACCACCGTTAGCGCCGATATTTTGCCCAGTGATCCAAGCCGCTTCTTCACTAACTAAAAATGCTACCACACGAGCGATATCAACTGGTTCGCCGATACGGTTGAACGCTGACATGCTGGCGAGCTTTTCGAAGGTTTCGTCCGATTTTCCTTGATTGAATAGCTCGGTATCTGTTGGACCAGGTGACACAGCGTTGACCGTAATTCCTCGCTCACCAATCTCTTTGGCAAAGACTCGGGTCAGCTGCTCGACCGCGCCTTTAGTCGCGCAATAAATACCATAAGTGGGCAGCATCATACGAGTGGTGGTGCTAGATAGGTTGACGATACGGCCGCCGTCATTAAGCCTGGTTGCTGCCTCACGAAGTGTATTAAATGTGCCTTTTGCATTAACGGCAAAGGTACGGTCAAAGTCTTCGTCGGTGGTTTCTGCAATGGGCTTATTATCCATTATACCGGCGCTATTCACTAAGATATCAGGCTTACCAAACACATTGATAGTGGCATCAAACAGCGCAGCGACTTGCTGAGAGTCACTGACATCTGCTTGCACAGCGATGGCTTCACTACCTGCTTCTTTAATCTGATTTACAATATCATTGGCTGCTGCGTCATCGTTTGCATAGTTAATGACGGTTTTAGCCCCCGATTCTGCTAGTAGCATGGCTATCTGTGCGCCGATACCTTTTGATGAACCAGTTACAATCGCGACTTTATTTTTCAGTGTTGTCATCGATGCTTTCTCCAATAGTATAAGTGAATGTCAGTACGCTTATATGACGCTTTGACTGATGTCTTTTGATTCATAGGATTATAAGTTACCAGTGTGCAAAACGAATAAGTAGAGCGATTCTGTATGCTTGTTTTGGATAAATTTATCTATTGTTTCTATGAGGATGTAAAGCACAGAGTTTAAGAGGTTGGCGTGGAAAATTAGTCTCTAGCTATTAAGAGTTTGGATGAGGAAAAGGATATGGTGAGGTATTATTTTTTTGTTTGTATACCGTTTAAAACGGAGGGATTTCTGTTTCGAGCATAGTAACTGGGCTTACTTTATTTTCAATTAGTGACGTCAAACCTTTTGTTTTAACAACTAACTCTTTCAATATATCTACTGATAACTCAACTCTAATATTTTCTTTGTCATAACCTGCTCGATGTACACAATGGTGTCTAATTGCAACAGCTTTAAATAGCCAGCCAATATCGCCAAACTCGCAATTTAAAACATCCCTATACATTGGTTTTACTTTTTTAAGATCATGGAATATTAAATTTTCTAAGTAAGTAGCAACGGTAAGCTTTAATTTTTCTTGTTCTTCAAAAATCTCTTTAAGAGTAAATTTTGTTTTTGAAAAGCTAGGATCAGTTTCAATAAGTTTTCTAGTTAACTCTTCAGAGTTGGTTACCTTTTGTATAAAAGTAGAGGATAAATAGGCCTCTACCGCAGCAACTACATGACCATACAGCATAACTAATAAGCTAAAATAAGCTTCTTCATCAATATCAGCTTCAAGAATTTTCTCAACACTTTTTATATGATTCTGAAAAATATCAATTTGAGTTTCGTTTTGAATCAACTATGCCAATTCATCTTCATCTGACTCTGAAAAATAGGGCATGCCATAATTTACATCAGTACCCCCATAATTCACAGAACAATCTGCTCTGTCAAATGTGTTCACCACATACACTTCATGTTGTGTGTTACATGATTTGCAACAAATCTGGTCAAAATTTTCTACGCCACTATCTTTATTTTTTTCCGCTGCAAAATTAGGCATCGGAACATCAATGGTTTCTTCTATTTGCTCACCACATTCACATAAGAATGATATATCCATTAGCATCATCTGATAAATATTCCTCTAATAACAGTTTGATTCACGTATTTACGCGACCTTAAATGATAAGTTGTGTTCTAATAAATTCAGTCTACAACACCTCAAACCCAAACTTACTCAATGCCTCACGCAGCATCGTGATATTATAATAAGCATGCGCATTGACGGTGTTTTGAAAGAAGATATACAACGTATCAAAGTGCTGACGCTGATTGGCAATCGCTTGTGCCCAGCCCTGCATCTCCGCCTCACTATAGCGATAATCATGACGATCAGCTGCGCTCATGGCATGCCACCAGTTTAGATTATTACCATGCATACGTAGATAGCCCGTGCGCTCAGTAAATACCAATCGTGACGGTGGTAGTCCGCCAACCTTTGGATAATCGACGCTACACCAGATAAGTCCTTGCTGCACAAAGCTATCGACCACTTGCGGCGTATGCCAGCCGTTATGACGAAACTCAATAGCGAGTGGATAGTCTTGAAACCAACTGACAAGATTGGCTAAATAGAGACGATGCTCACGAGTACGATCAAAGCCGTGTGGGAACTGAAGTAATAAAGGTGCTAAAGCATTTGCTTCGATAAGTGGGGATAAGGCGTTGAGAAATGCCTGTGCATGCTCGGCAGTGCCTTTACGCGCATGAGTAAAGTCTTGATGCAGTTTGACGGCAAATTTTAACTCGCTGTCAGCTTGTACATAAGCTTTATCAAGCATACCAGCAAAAGCTTTTTGTCCGATGGGCGCATAGAATGTGCTATTTATTTCTACTGCGTCATATTGCTTGGCATATTCACGTAAGAAGTCGGTCTTTTTGGTGCCAGTAGGGTACAGCGTACCGAGCAAGTCGGTATCGCTATAACCACCTGTGCCAAGATAAATGCGCGGGGTAGGGGAACTGTCCATGTTGACCACTCATTGCCGTTTTGGATAATAAAATTTACCACGATATCTTTTATTGTTGCTTATTCGACAAGCTATTTTTTACGTGACCAAAGCCATTCAATCAGTGCTAGTAGCGCGTCATTGTCTGTGCCAATGCTTTTTTTGTCGCTGCCAAGCTCACAACTGATTGCTGCGCGCCCGTCATTAAGTAGCGATTGCGCATAGCTGGTGGCATTATCGACACCCATCAGTTTTACATAAGTTGATTTGTCTAGTTTTTCATCGCTACCCGCAGGTTTACCAAGGGTATCAGTCGTCATTGTGACGTCTAGCACATCGTCCTGCACTTGAAAGGCTAGACCGATATGTTGCGCGCACTCTTGTAGTGCCATACGCTGCGGGGCAGTTGCACCAGCACAGACACCTCCCATGAGTATCGCTGCCTCAACCAATGCGCCTGTTTTATCGCGATGAATGGCTTCTAGATCATCCTGCGTGATACTGGCACTGGCTTCGGCATTGAGGTCTAGCATTTGACCAGACACCATGCGTCTGGCGCGCGGCGCAAATATTGCTAATAGCTGACTTGCGATATCTGCATCGAATGGTGCAAAGGTTGGCATTTCTGCGGTTAATACTTCAAAGGCTAGTGTCTGCAATACATCTCCTGCCAGTAGAGCCGTCGCTTCATCGAAGACAATATGAGCAGTCGGCTGCCCACGGCGCAGCTCATCATCATCCATACATGGCAAGTCATCATGTACCAACGAATAAGTATGCAGCAGCTCTACAGCCAGTGCGGCACGGCGCGACATATCGTAGTCTGAGTCGTTTTCTAATAGTGCGTCCAGATCACCATCGAGAGTATCGATGTCATTATTATGTTCGTCTGTACGTTTATTATTGCTGCTATTGACACTGGCAAAAGCGCTAGCAACCATCAGTGGACGTACCAATTTACCTTGTCCAGTCATCACGTAACGGCAAGCATCTACCAGTGGGCTAGGGAGCTTGGCATAAGCAAACAAAACTTCGATATCTTGTGCCAGTTGCTCACGCACAGCACCATGAAATTGCTCAGTGCTTTGAAAAGAGACAAAGTCAGAAAGCATAAAGCCAGTAAAGGTAGTACTAGAAGTAAGGGAAACAGTCATAATCCAACCATTTATCAGGGATACAGTAAAACTTATTAGGGATAAGGTAAAAACGCTATTAGTGTAGCATGATAGGTCATATCGCTTATGTGACAGAGGGTATCAATCGGTATTTTTTTGCACTTTTCTGCCAAAGTTTATTCAAAAATAAATCAGTCTTAGCTGCAATATAACGACAAGATTTCGTTACGGATGAATGATGTCACTCTTTGGTTGAATATGTTCTGATAAAAGAGCAAGCTAGACTGGTGTGTGAATCTCATTACAGTAGTTAATTAGCATTAATTAAGTGGTAATTATTAATTAATGCTAATTAACTGTCACTCCAAAGACGGCATGCATTAGGTCAACAACACGAAATAAATCTAAAATGACAATTCAGTATACATTTGTTCACTAAAACACTTTTAGCGCAAGGTAAATGCCTGCAAGTGATTTAAGAGTGACTTGTGAGTATGGTATTAGCTTGTGACAGTTAGGGGCATAATCCCCTACACTAATTGACGTGAAAATGGTCTGATGATGGCCCTACTGAGTTTCTTCTCAGAATGCTCAATCGTCGATACTGAATGTTAGACCAAGTCTCAGTCAGTATTCTGAACATCAGTACCTACAACAGCAGTATATAAATGAAGCGCCATATGATGTCATGCAAGAGACGCAAAATACGTGCATCATTATGAGTGCTGGATAATAAAGACATATTCACTGGTGAGCTGGTTATATGTTTGTCTTTATAACATGATAAGCGCACAGTGCTATTACCCATTTTACTAACAGTAACTGGCTATTTATTTTAATTCAAAACGTAGCTTTCGTTATATAGAAAGGAGTTTCAAATGGTATACCAAGGAAATCGCATCACGGTGACAATGCTAGAGGATGGCATCGCCAATATGCAGTACAACGCCGAAAATGAGAGCGTGAATAAATTTGATGCCGAAACCAACAAACAGTTTGGTGAAGCAGTTAGTGCCTTAGAAAAAGCCGACGACGTAAAAGGTCTTATCGTAACCTCAGCCAAAGGCGTGTTTATCGCTGGTGCTGACATCACAGAGTTCGTCGGTTCTTTCAAAAAATCAGAAAGCGAGATTAAAGATTGGGTCGTTCATGTTAATGACGCGTTCAATCGTTTTGAAGATTTGCCATTCCCGAAAGTTGCTGCCATTAATGGCGCGGCGATGGGCGGCGGTTGTGAAATGACTTTGGTTTGTGAATACCGTGTCATGAGTGACAAAGCAATCATCGGTCTGCCAGAAACTCAGCTAGGTATTTTCCCAGGTTTTGGTGGTACCGTTCGTAGTACGCGTATCATCGGTATCGATAACGCGCTTGAGCTGATCGCTACTGGTAGCCCAAAGAAAGCATTGCCAGCATTGAAGCTAGGCTTGGTTGATGCGACTGTACCTGCTGACGATTTGCAAGATGCAGCAATTGACCTGGTCAAAAAATGTATCTCAGGTGAGCTTGATTGGAAAGCAAAACGCGAAGAGAAGCTGGCTCCAGTTAAGCTAAACCAGCTTGAGCAAGCCATGGCGTTCAACAGTGCCAAAGGTGCTATTTTTGCTAAAGCCAATCCTAAGCAATACCCAGCGCCAGCATTAGCAATCGGCGCCATCGAAAAACACGTTAACTTACCACGTGATAAAGCGATCGAAGTAGAAGCTGCTGGTTTTGCTAAAGCGGCTAAGACGCCACAAGCAGAAAGTTTGGTTGGTCTATTCTTGAATGATCAATTGGTTAAAAAGCTAGCGAAGCAACACAGCAAACAAGCACATGAAATCAATGAGGCAGCCGTACTAGGTGCTGGTATCATGGGCGGCGGTATTGCTTATCAAGCAGCCAGCAAAGGCTTGCCAATCATCATGAAAGATATCAAGTCTGAGCAATTAGACCTTGGTATGGGCGAAGCCAGCAAATTGCTTGGTAAAATGGTTGAACGTAAGAAAATGACCCCAGCGAAAATGGGTGAAACGTTGAGCCGTATCCGTCCTACTTTGAACTACGGTGATTTTGCTGAGACTGATATCGTTATCGAAGCGGTCGTAGAAAACCCAAACGTGAAACGTGCGGTACTAAAAGAAGTAGAAGGTCTAGTAAAAGACGATTGTATCCTAGCGTCAAACACCTCGACTATCTCTATTACCTATCTAGCAGAAGCACTTGAGCGTCCAGAAAACTTCGTTGGTATGCATTTCTTTAACCCAGTACATCGTATGCCATTGGTAGAGGTTATCCGCGGTGAGAAATCATCTGAAGAAGCGGTTGCGACTACTGTTGCGCTAGCTTCTAAAATGGGTAAAGTGCCAGTTGTAGTCAATGACTGCCCAGGTTTCTTGGTCAACCGTGTATTGTTCCCGTACTTCGGTGCGTTTGACTTGCTAGTTAAGCAAGGCGCTGACTTTGCTCATGTCGATAAAGTCATGGAAAAATTCGGCTGGCCAATGGGTCCTGCTTATCTAATCGACGTGGTCGGTCTAGATACAGGTGTACACGGCGCAGAAGTCATGGCGGACGGTTTCCCTGACCGCATGAAGCCTGACTACAAAGGTGCTATCCAGCATCTATATGATAACGAGCGTCTAGGTCAGAAAAACGGTATCGGTTTCTATAAATACGAAACAGATA
Organism: Psychrobacter sp. AOP7-B1-25; assembly: GCF_052376195.1. Lineage (NCBI taxonomy): Bacteria > Pseudomonadati > Pseudomonadota > Gammaproteobacteria > Moraxellales > Moraxellaceae > Psychrobacter > Psychrobacter sp. AOP7-B1-25. The sequence goes on along the minus strand of NZ_JBQSVK010000012.1, from coordinate 41,618 downwards.
AGCGCGGAAAGCCAAAGAAAGTTGCTGACGAAGCCACTTACGAGTTGCTAAAAGCCACGACTGATAGTGAAAAGCAAGAGTTTGACGATCAAGCAATCATCGATCGCACTATGATTGCCTTCTGTAACGAGACTGTTCGCTGCTTAGAAGATAACATCGTAAGCACACCTGCTGAGGCCGATATGGCAATGATTATGGGTGTAGGTTTCCCTCCATTCCGCGGTGGCCCTTGCCGTTATGTCGATCAAATGGGTCTAGATAACTACTTGGCATTATGTGAAAAGTACGCACATCTTGGCAAAGCTTATGAAGCGCCGCAAAAGATTCGCGACATGGCAGCTGCAGGCGAGACTTTTTACGCAACAGCGTAATAGTCAGTCATTACTAGGATGAAGTGCCGTACGTTTGCTATTTTGCATGAAAGCAATTGAGGCATGAATCGTCTCCATTAGTAAACGTACGATTATAGTTGGTTCGGTTTAGGGCTAGTACAAGGAAATCAAGCGCAAATGTACCTATTGTACTTTGAGCAAGATTAATGAAGTAATAGTTGTAAGTTGGGCTGACTACACTGACAATAAAAATTGAAAAGGAAGATAGTATGACAACTTTAAGTCCAAAAGATGTGGTCATCGTAGATGGCGTACGCTCGGCAATGGGCAAGACTAAAAACGGTATGTTCCGTCATGTACGTGCTGACAGCATGTCAGCTGAACTAGTACGTGCGCTAGTAGAACGTAATGACTTTGACACCAATGATATCGAAGATATTATCTGGGGCTGTGTAAACCAGACGCTAGAGCAAGGCTTGAACATCGGTCGTAACATCGGTCTACTAGCTGGTATCCCAAAAACTGCTGGTGGCCAAACGGTTAACCGTCTATGCGGTTCTTCTATGCAGGCGCTACATACTGCTGCTGCTCAAATTATGACCAACCAAGGTGATATCTTCATCATCGGTGGTGTTGAGCATATGGGCCACGTAGGCATGATGCACGGTGTTGATTTGAACCCTGCTGCTTCTAAACATTATGCAAAAGCGTCAAACATGATGGGCTTGACTGCTGAGATGCTAGGTCGTATGAACAACATCACGCGCGAAGAGCAAGACGCGTTTGGTCTTGAGTCACATCGCCGTGCATGGGCTGCAACCACTGAAGGTCGTTTTGACAATGAAATCATCGGTATCGAAGGTCATGATGCTGCTGGTCGTCTGCAACTATGTACGGTTGATGAAGTGATTCGTCCAGACGCAACAATGGAGCAAATGCAAAAGCTACGTCCAGCGTTTGATCCAAAAGGTGGTACAGTAACAGCGGCAACCTCATCTGCATTGTCTGACGGTGCATCTGCGATGCTAGTAATGAGCGCACAAAAAGCTAAAGACCTAGGTCTAAAGCCACGCGCTCGTATCCGTAGTATGGCTGTTGCTGGCTGTGATGCCGCTATCATGGGCTATGGTCCTGTACCTGCTACCCAAAAAGCGCTGAAACGTGCTGGCATGAGTCTTGATGATATGCAGACCATCGAGCTGAACGAAGCATTTGCTGCTCAAGGCTTATCAGTACTAAAAGGTCTGAACTTGACTGACAAGCAAGACATCGTCAACATCAACGGCGGTGCCATTGCTCTAGGTCATCCATTAGGGTGTTCTGGCGCTCGTATCACCGTAACATTGCTAAACGCAATGGAGCAGTCAGATACTGAAATCGGTCTAGCGACGATGTGTATTGGTCTTGGCCAAGGTATCGCTACTGTGATTGAGCGTGTTTAACATTGAGTATTTAATATAGTCTCATTTGTATGAGTAAGACTATTTGAACATTCAATAAGTAGTTACCTGCTAATAAAAAACCTCTAGTCATAACGGCTGGAGGTTTTTTTTATAGGTTAAATTAATGTTTAGCCAGTTAGTAAATCATGGAGTCTAAAACCAAAGTATTACAGCGATTAAAAATTATCTCCATTGACGCATTCATGAAACTATGACTAAATAAGAGAAAGATGAACCATGGCAATGTTTATGATAATTCTAAAATAGCTTTTAGTTGAAACTGTCAGTCGTACAAGGAGTGTACTATGTCTACTATGATTAATGATCGCACCTATCGAATCGCTCGTGAGAATACTCAAGCAATGATTGTTGATGTGCAAGAGCGCTTAACGCCGCATATCTATGATCATGAAAATATCATCAAAAAAACCGTTACTCTTATTAAAGGGTTACAGGCGCTCAATGTCCCCATCATGCTCAATGAGCAATATAAAAAAGGCTTGGGCGATACCTTGCCAGAGCTACGCGAAGTACTCGAAGAAGATAATGCCAAGAGCTTTGAAAAGGTGACGTTTAGTGCCTGCGATAACAATGATTCATGGCACCATTTGGCCCAGCAAAACCGAAGCACTGTGCTACTTTTTGGTGCTGAGGCTCATGTCTGTATTATGCAGACAGCACTAGATTTATTGGATAATGGTATGCAGCCTGTCATTATTGGTGACGCGGTAGGCTCTCGTTTTCCTTATGATAAAAAGCAAGCAATTCGCCGTATTCGCCGTGCGGGTGGGGTCATCAGCACTGTCGAATCAATCTTATTTGAGCTGTGCCGCAGCAGTGAAGATCCTGCATTTAAAACTATTATCAATTTGATTAAGTAGGTGGTTAAGCTTTAGTTGCTTAAAGATTTGGATAAATAGGGATTCAAGTCGATCATTCATTTATCTACTTATAAAAGATAGTGCTTGGTAAAATAAGCGCTATTTTTTTGATTATGGCAACCATCTACTAACGCTCGTAGAATATCAAGCTGACTATAATACCTTTAGCAATAAAACGTAAAAGCATCAGAGTTATAAGTATCAATGACCAATAACTAGAGAAGTCCAGAGAAAAATCATGCCACAAGCCAGCTCTATATCATTAACTGACCCAAAATCTACTTCAAATATCGATATCGACGATGTCACTCATTTCTTATTGGAACTAGATGCGCTCAAAAGGGTGAACCGTCGCAGCTATGTGACGCAAACCACTCGCAAAGAAAACTCTGCTGAACATTCTTGGCATTTGGCGATGGCCTGTTGGTCGATTGCTGAATTATTTGCGTTGAACGTCAACCATGAAAACTTGCTGAAGATGGCGCTGGTCCATGATTTGGGTGAGATTGATGCTGGCGATACTTTTTTGTATGCTGATACGCGCAACGATGCACATATTGAAGAGCGTGCTTGCATTGCCAGATTACAACGTGAGCGAGGCAATGGCATTAATGATTTAAGCGAAGTTTGGGAAGCACAAGAAACAGGAAGTAGCAAAGAGAGCCAGTTGCTCAGAGTCGTTGATCGCTTATTGCCGTTTTTACTTAATCTAAATACCAACGGCACAACATGGATTGAGCTTGGCGTCACGCGCTCGCAGGTGGAGGGTGCTCATGCATTTATTAAAGACAGCTTTCCTCCTATCCATGATTGGCTCTCACGTAATATTAAATATGCCACTCAGCAGGGCTGGCTGATTGACGCATAAATCTACATAGATAACCGATATAAAAAAGTCAGTTAAGCATAATGAGGTACGCTTAACTGAGCTAATATTTTGAGTGTTTTTATATAAGTATGTTATTGAGCGTTCGCCATTCCTAGCAATTGACCCATTTGCACGATGCCGTTGGCTTGCATACTCTCTAGCCAGTCGGCCTTTGCTGCTTTTGGTAACACTACGATAGCCGTTGAGCCCAAATAGAAGCGTCCAAGCTCTTCGCCTGCCGCAAACTGCATGTCATGATCGGACTCGAATATGTCGTCAGTACGGGCAATCTTGCCAGTGGCGACAGTTTCAATACCAGCAACGATCATAGCGCCAACCATTACAACAGCTGCTTTGCCATACTTGGTATCAAACATACAGACCAGACGCTCATTACGCGCAAACAAATCTGGCACATTAGCCGCCGTAGTATTGTTGACCGAAAACAGGGTGCCAGGGACATAGCGAGTCTTGGTCAATGTGCCAGTAAATGGCATATGCACACGGTGATAATTACTAGGTGCTAAGTAGATGGTCGCAAAACTACCATCAGCAAAATAACTGCCATCTTCACTATCAGCAAGCAATTGGCCGATATCATAGTGACGACCTTTTGCTTGCAGTAGTTTATGATCTTCGATTTGTCCTAGCTGAGAGATAATACCATCTGCAGGACTCACGATACCGTTTGCAGTAGCGTCGATGGCACGAGCGTCTTCTCTAAGCTCGCGGGTAAAAAAATCGTTGAAGCTTTCATAAGCGTTCAGGCTTTGGCGCTCGTACTCGTCTAAGCTGATGTTATAAGCTTTGGCAAAGCTACGAATAAAAGTGCGTTTGACATAAGGGTGGCGACTGGCGGCCAAACGTCCAGCGACTTTACTGAGCTTTTGCTGCGGCACAAGCTGTTGTAAGGTGGTAAATACATTCATAATAAGGCTACCAAAATAAGGTGTAATATAATAAATAATAGTCAAGTTAATGACGGTATTTTATCATGGACAGCATATTATTGTATGGCCATAATCGTTAAGGAATCAGTAAATGAAAGCACTCATACAACGGGTGAAGCGCGCTAGTGTGGTCGTTGACCAACAGTGTATTGGTGAGATTGAGCATGGGGTATTGGCGTATATCGGCTTGGGTCACGAAGATGATTTTGCTGCTGCACAGCGTATGATCGATAAAGTACTGACCTATCGTATTTTTGAAAACGATGACGATCCTGCCAAATTTGGTAAACTGGATAAAAACGTTCAGCAGGTTGGTGGTGGGCTGTTATTAGTCTCGCAATTTACCTTGATGGCAAAAACAGACAAAGGACGTCGACCAGACTTTGGTGGTGCGATGGCACCTGCTGCTGCGCAAGCGTTATTTGAACAACTGGTCGATTATGCCAAAACCAAGCATTCGAACGTAGCAACTGGTCAGTTTGGTGCGGATATGCAAGTGTCGAGCGTCAATGATGGGCCGCTTAATTTTTTGTTAGAAATCTGATTTTAGAGTGTCATCAAGCTGTCATAATTAATCCGTTTAATAGATAGAGACTGGTGAGTATATATCGCCTTTTTACATGCTAGATTTTGTCCGCTAACACCGAGAATGTCCTATGTATAATGAGCAAATTTTGATTGTTGAAGATGAGCCTGCGATTCGTGAAATGGTTGTCATGACGCTAGAGATGGCTGGATTTGATAGCTTGCAAGCAGCTGACGTGTCAGAGGCGCATCAGCAAGTAGTCGATCATAGACCGTCGTTAATACTGTTAGATTGGATGTTACCTGGTGACAAGAGCGGTGTGGATTTTTGTCGCATGCTCAAAAACGACGAGCTACTCTCTGAAATACCCGTCATTATGTTAACGGCAAAAAGCGAAGAAGACAGTAAGGTACATGGTCTTGATGCAGGCGCAGATGATTATATGACCAAGCCTTTTTCGACGCGTGAACTGATTTCTAGAATCAAGGCTGTACTACGTCGTAGTAGCGCGATGAGTAGCGACAAACCTATCGAAATTGGTCAACTAAGTCTAGATACCAAAAGCCAACGTGTGACAGCTGCAGGTAAAATCGTTGATGTTGGACCTACAGAGTATCGCCTATTGGCATTTTTCATGAGCCACCCTGAGCGCGCCTATACACGAACGCAGCTACTCGATCAGGTATGGGGTGGCAATGTATATATCGAAGATCGAACCATCGATGTGCATATCAAACGTCTACGTAAGTTACTGCGGCCTTATGAGTGTGATACATTGATACAAACGGTACGTGGAACAGGCTATCGATTTTCTAGCCTGATTGAGCCGAGTTAATCTTGTACAAATAACGCCGCAGCAATATTGAGGCAGCGGATAGTGGTAAGGATAAGAAATGGACAAGATAGCGCCAGCACAAAGTGAGCAATCAGCTTTACTAGAGCAAATCTCTACTCAAAGTACGGCAGAGCAACTCAAAAAAATAGGCAGTGCACTACGAGCCTTGCGCGATGCCGTGATTTTGCTCAATGATAATGACGGGCTAGAGTGGTGGAATCAGGCAGCGCAAGACTTATTGCTACTGCAACCAGAGGATAAGGGTCAGAACATCTTTGACTTTATCGCCGTACCTGAGTTCCGCCAGTACTATGAAGGTACAACGATACCTAACGATGGCGTCCATATAGAGTCATGGCAAGACCGTAGCCGATACTTGAAGTGCGAATTGACCCCTTTCGGCGATGAAAAACTGTTGTTTGTATACGATGTGACCCGCTTGCGGCACTTAGAACAAATGCGTCAGGATTTTGTGGCGAATGTCTCGCATGAGCTTAGAACACCATTGACTGTAATGATGGGCTATCTAGAAAATTTCTCCGATCAGCCAGATATGCCGCCGCAATGGCGTCGCGGTTTTGAGCTGATGACGCAGCAAACTGCCCGTATGAACAGAATCGTAAATGACTTACTACTACTGTCTAAGATCGAAATTGAAGAATCGCACGAGCTGCATTACATAGATATGACTAAGCTGCTGACCAATATCTACGACGATGCACAAGCGTACAACCAAGCGTACAAACACATTATTCATTTGCATATAGATACGTATGACGGGTTGTACGGATCAGAGATGTATTTGAATAGCGCATTGTCTAACTTAGTAATCAATGCAATAAAATATACGCCAAAGGGTGGCAATATTACTATCAGTTGGACAAGGACGTCTGATGGCTGTCGTTTCGCTGTCGAAGACGATGGTATCGGTATTGCGCCAGAGCATATCGCCCGTTTGACAGAGCGTTTCTATCGTATTGACAAAGGTCGTAGCCGTGCAACGGGCGGTACAGGGTTGGGATTAGCGATTGTAAAACACGTATTGCACCAGCACGAAGCGCAATTGCAAATCGATTCAGTAGAAGGGGAAGGATCAACATTTAGTGTGGTATTTCCCTCAAACTATGTAAGATCTGCTACGGCCAATTAATGTAATTTCTGGCCTATATTAAGGATAGTTTTTCGGTAGCAGTTTTTGGTTAATATAAACTTAATACAACGATATACTTTCAAATATCTATCAATCCTTTTGCAGAAGTGGATAAGGGTTCACCGCACTGCCGTTAATATAGATTCCATAATGCACGTGTGGCGGCGTTCCTTTTGCGTTACCGCTATCACCCACATAACCTATCACGTCGCCTTGGTTTACCCAGTCATTGGGGGAGATGTCAGCATAGTCTTCTAGATGAGCGTAGTAATGTCCTGCACCGCCTGGCCCTACCACCACGACCACACGACCACCCAACGTATTCTCACCAACCTTGCTTACTACCCCTTGCGTAGTCGACTGTACGGGAGTATTGCGCGGCGCAAAGATATCGATACCTTCGTGGGAGCGACCTTGGCTACGTGCAGCGCCCCAAGTATCGGTCAGGTTTCGTTCTGGTAGTGGACTAGGTAAGCTGTTTTCTGTCGGCAGCTCTTGTTGCAATAGACTCAATTGCTGCCATTTGGCAACCACAAATGACTGTGTTTGTTGACTGATACTGGGTAGCAGTTTATCGAAGACAAATAATAGTGCTAGCAATACAATAGCCTTAATCAATAGGCTGATTAAACGACTAAAAAAAGAGGGTCTGGGAGGCTGGTTGTTTCCATCTGCTAGCATTAATGTCTCTTATGTATTTGATGTTGTTTGAGGTTCTATTATAAAAGCTTCGTCTCATAACGTATGTATCGCATTGTTATCTATAGCTTTTACCCCCATATATATCCTTGTGATCAAAGATATAGACAGTAAGTATAGTTTTGTCTATGTAATACCTTTGCCGTGTCTCGACGTTGCTACTGATGGTTGATGCTTTATGAATGATGCTTTTAAGCCTGCTGATATTTCTGCCATGTGCGAAACGGCGCTGGTTATCGATACCGAAACAGATCAAGGCAGTGACCCCAGACCTATCCAAGTTGCTACTATCAATGTAGCAACTGGTTTTGAGTGGATGAAATACTTTGACAGTGGTCGATCTATCTCACCTATTGTCATCAAAGTACATGGCATTACTGATGATGATGTGGCTGGACTTGAGCGTTTTGAATTGGAACAGTTCGAACTACCAGAGTACTTGATTGGTCATAACGTACGTTTTGATTGGCGAGTGATTGGCAGTCCTTCTGCTAAGCTGATTTGTACGGTAAGACTGGCGCGGGCCGCCTTTTCAGAATGGCCTGCTTACGGTCAGTCTAAGTGTATCGAGCAGCTATTGGGTAAGGGTGAGGCGAGTGCAATGACGATTGCCGCTCATGATGCGCTTGGCGATGCTCGAATGTGCTATCTGCTGTATCAAGCGTGCTGCGAGCGTCTAGAGATTGCGCCGACAGATTTTGCGGCAGCACATGCTATCTCTAATAAAGCGATCCCTGTGAGCAAGATGCCGTTTGGTAAACATAAAGGTAAACCGATCAAAAAGGTGCCCATCAGCTATGTTAAATGGATGATGGGCAATATTCATAACATGCAGCCGTCGCTGTATTCGGCACTGACTAAACGCTTAAAACTGGATGAAGCGGAAAACGCAGAAAAGTAACCTGAATTATTACGTGTCTACTATATAAAATGTCATATGGCGATAAGCTTATGGTTGGTCATGTAGCCATTTAACTGCCATCTGCCATAGCTGCGGCGCTTTGATATTTGTTTTACTACTAAAATAGCGCATATGACCGATATGATTTAGTCCAAAATCTTCAGGATCTAAGAATCGCTTTTCTATGGGCATTTTTGTAAACACCCTTATCATATCATCCATATTTTCACTGTTGGCGATATCATCATCAATAAAGCCAAGCCACAATGCTGGCATACTGAGCTCATCATAAAAATGCGTTTGTATGCTTTTGCCAAATCCGGTTTTAACATAGCCTGCGCCGTTGCACCATTCACGCCATTGGCGAGCCACACCGCGTGGCAGCGGCTCACCCATACCGATCTTATCTGATGGCGTATAGCCCAGTGTTAAATTAGTCAATGGAATAAACGCATCCATAAATCCCATGGCTTTGAGCTTATAAGGCATGCCCATATTTTTGATGCGACCTGACGAGCAAGCGACATTGAACACTGAGCCAATCGCCTGATAGTTAGGCATCAAGCCAATAAGCTGACCACCTGCGCTATGACCGATAAGATGATAAGACGCATTAGGAAACTCATCCTGTAAGGCATCGAGTACAGCTGGCATGTCATGGCGACCCCAACTGATCAATGAAGCGCTGCATTTCGCCAGATCGGTCGATAGTGACTCACCGATTCCTTCATTATCAAAGGTCAGCACTCCAAAGCCGCTTTCTGCTAGGTAGGTCGCGAAATTATGATAAAAGTGACGCTTAATACCTGTGGCTGGCGCCATCATGATTGCTTTTTTTGTCGCATCTTTAGGGCGATAGACAGTGGCTGCCAATGCTTGGTTACGATCGGTCATAATGCTTAATGAGTAAGTATTAATATTGCTTGCGTCATTCATATTACTTTTATTAGTGAGATTGTTATTAACAACGGAGCTCGATGACTCGGTAGTAGGAGAAGCATTGTGATTATCCATGGCTATACCTTAGTATTTTTATTAGTAGATAATGAATATTGAGCTATGATGAACAATAAATGTTCATCTAAAAAGTGTAGTCGTTGCGTAGTGATAAATCGTTGTGACTATGTGGTAGCATTGCTTATGTTAAGATAAATGCTGGTAAGACAGTTGCTCAAATATGACTTCCAAGTTTTGTATAACTTGGTTGGGTTTGTCCTATGAATCACGTGCATGACACTATAAATGATAGGTGTCGGTATGCAGCCTTCACTAATAACAAGCACTCAATAAGAACTGATAGATAATTAAGGAAGCTATATGCAAATGAAAATCAACGATGATACTTATGACGTAATCACGAGTAAAGACATTACAAATATTGAAAAAGCAGTCGATAAGTCAACCTTGTCAATGCCGCTTGTGGCCGTTTATTGCGGTTCGCGCTTGGGCAAGGGTGATGTGTATGAACAGGCGGCACGCGAGCTAGGTAGTGCCTTAGCAAAAAACGGTATGGGTCTGGTGTATGGTGGCGCTAGTATCGGTCTAATGGGTGCGGTTGCAGATGAAGTAATCAATGGCGGCGCTCAAGCAGTGGGTGTGATCCCAACCTTTATGCTCAAGCACGAAATCGCTCATGAGCAGTTGACTCGCTTGCACTTGACTGACACTATGCATACGCGTAAGACTGTCATGGCAGAGTATGCCGATGCTTTTATTACGCTACCAGGCGGGCTAGGAACGTTAGAAGAAATCATGGAAATCGCTACGTGGCGTCAATTGTATCAGCACGAAAAACCGATGATTATTCTGAATATCAATGGTTTTTATGATCGGATGATTGAGCATTTGAAATATACCACTGAGCAAGGCTTTATGAAGCAGGAAGATTTGGATCGACTAGTGGTGTGCAATACCATCAGTGAGGCAATCGATATGTTACAGACAGTGGTGACTATAGATGATGATATAGATACAGAAAAGATGGCTGGCAGCAATAGCTAATCTGGATAGCCTTCGTTAATACGTAGTGAACGCTTAAATATTAAGAGCTATTACACAAAAAGGAGCAGGTAACCAAAACTTGGTTATCTGCTCCTTTTTTGTGTCTACTAAAAAATTATCAATAAAATATGTTAACTAGGCTTCAGCAGGCGTGAGATTTTCCAATGCTACTTCACGAATACTATGATTGACATGAGCCATCGCGATTGGGAATCCACGTTGCTCAGCGAGCTCACGTGCGACTTCATCAACAGCCAGACTATCGTTATGGACAAGGTATGACCACTCATGGGCATAGCGACCACGATTCATAGGCATATCATTCTCTATCAAACCTAGATCTGTTAGCTCATCAACTATTTGATCAGCAGCAATCAAGGTCGAAGATGCTTTGACGTTTTCTGCACGGGCATAGCGTATATTAGAGTATAAACTCACATCGGCAACTCGCAGAGTATCATCCTGTCCAGGAATCTGCTGTCCACCATATAGCGCGTTACCAACAGTACGTGCGCTGTTGAATGTCGGTACAAACTCAGCCACGTATTCAATTGCTTGCTGGCTACGTCCTTGCAAAGGTGCTTTATCCCAACCATCTTCAATATAATGCACATATTGTTGTGGCAGTTTGGGCTGCGCACTATCTTCACTTGATGCGACAAGACCATCATCAAATAAGGTAATAGCATTACTCATACCGTGAATCTGAAAATATCCGCCAGGGTAGGGAGTAAGCTGCGCCATACCTTCTGGCGTGCCTCGCTGACCATAGACAATAATCTCTGGTATCTGTCCACCAGCGTCGTCCCAATGGGTCACATAAGATGATTTAAACTCAACCATACGCGTGACCTCGACACCAACCATATCATCGATGACACCAGTACGGAATCCGCAGGCATTGACTAAGTAATCAACTTCAATAGACTCAGGTTGAGAGTCACTGTTTTGGTTGTGAGCCTGTTGATAGTCGATACGCCATTTGGTGACATGATGGTCAGCGTTAGTACAATTTTCACAGTCTACTGGTACAACTTTTTGCACAGCAGTTTCAGTAAATACATGTGCATTGTCATATTCTTCAAGCGCAAGCTTGGCAGAAGCTGCTAAACGAAAAATATTCCAACCATATTCTTGGACAACAATTAACGGAAATTTAACTTTGTTCAAGTCCAAATATCTAGCGACTGGAATCATCCACTCATCAACTGTACTCGGTACAGCGACTTGTTCACGTTTCGACAGTTCAATCAATTGCTCATGGCTGTAAAGCTGATAGTAATCTTCTGGCTCACCTAATACCTTGTTGTTGGCATCTTGGTCGATCAGCTCTTGATAAGCATCGGTCAAAGTATCTAAACGCGGTAGTAAATCTTCAGGTAGTCCTTCATCACGTGTCGGTACGGCAAACACCGTAGGGCGAACGTCAATAGTATACGGGTATAAACGCAATATATCGATACATTGCTTAAGTAGTGCTACGCAATCTTCGTCTGGTATTTCACGGTATAAATTGCCACCTGCATGCAAATGACACATAGGTGGACCATCAATCAGTGATTTTTTCTTCTCAAATAAGTAGGTTTCTAGCCCTAGCGCCGCAAGTCGGATCGCAATCGTTGATCCCGCAGTACCACCGCCTAAAATACCCACACGCTTTTTAGGTTGATTGTTTTGTGCCGCGTAAGGTAATACCTCAGAATGAGCGTCACGGTTAAAGGATTGAGCGTAGTTTTTATCGAAAGACTGAGTCATTGTCGTCATTATATCCTTTATAGCAGCTGTATTAGGCCATGCTCGGTATATGTGTTAAGTGTTCTATGTTTCCTGATATATGTGCGAAAGGGATTAAGTTCAACACATAAATCCGAACTTCAATATTCATATTTTCTATTGTTTAGCGTTTCTTCATCTTCATATGTCTATTTTACGAAGAACTACAGACGATATGATGGGAAATACGTAAGTACATGCATGAGTTTTGTCAACGAGTCGCTATATGTGTGAAGTTTGTCAGTCAAAAATTTTGGCTTAAGGATAGGGTAAGCAAGAGAGGTGGCAAACTTATGAAATCAGAAATAGCCTAGCTTTGTTATTTTGTAAGATGTGACCATTAATGATACGAGGAATAACGTCACAAGATTGATATTTGTCACGCTATTCCAAGTAGTTATTAGGTATTAGGTATGAACTGAAGCGAAAACGTCAAGATAAAAAAGTAGCCTATCCTTAATTGTATAGGTAGGCCGCTTTTTTGCTTTTGTTAAAAGTTGCTAGTGTTCAAGGGTTGTGATTGTTACTCCGATGTTTTTTTTACCAGCTCGCCATCGATTTGGATAGGGACATTGGTAGTGATGCCATCAGCGTAAGCAGTCATACCATAAGCGGCACGATCAAGTGTCCCAGTAGCACGGAAACCAACGACTGGCTCTTTAGTAAGAGGGCTATTAGCGATTTTATTTAATGTGACATCCAAGGTCAGCGGTTTGGTTTGACCTAATAGAGTGAAGTCACCCGTTACTTTAGCCTGCTGTGGATTGATAAATTTGACCTGAGTAGATTTGAAAGTCATGGTTGGATACTTTTCGACGTTGAAAAACTCATCTGTCTTTAGATGCTTGTCACGAGCATCCCAGTTTGTATCAATACTGTCGGTTGCAATCGTAAAGTTCATACTTGCTTCATCGGGTGCTTTGATATCGTAATTCACCATACCTTTGACATCATTGAAGTGGCCCATGGTGGTTGAAAACCCCATGTGATTGACAGAAAATCCAACACGAGTATGTGAGTCATCCAACTGCCATTGTGTCGGTAGGGCAGCGCTTGCCATAGTAGCTGCCAATGCTGAGCCAACGAGTAATGCTTTCGTGACCGTACTTATTTTAGTATTTATCATTAAATAGTCCTTATTTAATCCAGTTAAGTTATGAGCGATTGAGAATGATTGAGTTAGTAAAAGTTATGGTAAAAGTGAGTATATATGGCGTAGTTTTACCTTTCGAGCATACTACATATAATTGGAAGCTAAGATCATATTTAGTTAGCCTAGCTACATTCAGATATTTTATTGATTAATTTAACTAACCTTATTACTGTACTAAAACCAGTTATCTATCTCAACACTCTCGAACTTTCAGTGACAACTTATCACATATCTCTATCACAACTGCTCCTTGCGTCTTACGTCAAAAACCGTTAAAATCGCGGTTTAATTTTCCCGCTGGGGAAAGGCTAAGCGAACAGAAGGGTGGTGTTGGGTGCTGGAATAAGCCAGTGACGCAGTTGCCATACTTGTAATGTCCTTAGTGCCTCAGTTACGTATGTCGCTATTTGTTTGATACATCATCGATGATGCTGTATCTAGACGTCGTACATACATCGGACCTAGAGAGTATATTATGCGCAAAGACATCCATCCTAATTACCAAGAAGTTTTATTCCACGACACTAACGCTGACGTGTACTTTTTGACTCGCTCAACGGCTAAGACTAAAGCGACTCGTGAGTACGAAGGTAAAGAATACCCATACTACCCACTTGATATCTCAAGTGCGTCGCATCCATTCTATACTGGTGAGCAACGTAAAACTTCTACTGAAGGTCGTGTTGCAAGCTTCAACAAACGCTTTGGCGCATTTGGTGGCCGTAGCAAGAAAGCTGCAGACGCTGCTGAATAATTTACACTTATAGTGTAGATGTATTTCGCTAAGCAATAAAAAACCGCTGACTATTCAGCGGTTTTTTTTGGTTTGATTTTTTATAAACTAAAAATTAAGCTAAAGGCTGTTTAGCGCTCAAACTCAGCTATAGATGAATCTAATAACTGAATAATGGTCTCTACTATTTGCTGTGCCCAATAGCCGTACATCAGACTACTAGGATGAAATCCATCACTGGCAAACATCACAGTGATATCTATAGCTGAACCATTCGCATGCTCTTCTAGCATTCGTGTAAAGTCAGTTGCCATATAAGTGACACCAGCATGAGCAGCACAAACCTGCTGTAATGCCCCGTCCAGTATTGACGCTTTTGCACCCACAAAGTTATTGAGGGGAGCAGGGATTGCAGGCATTTGTGCCATCGGCGGCAAACTTAAAAAAACCAATTCTCGTACGCCAAATTTACGCTGTGCAATATTAATAATGTCTTCAATTTGCTGTTGCCATTTATGCACAGAGACATTGGACGTCGTGTCATTGACCCCTACGCTCAGCAACATCACATCAATAGACTGACGAGGAGCGGGTAGGACATACAGTCTACGTAGAATATCAAAGCTAGTATGACCTGTTGTCGCTTGTAATGACCAATTGAGTCGAGCAAAATTCGATCGGATAGCTTTGTTTTGCTCTAGTATAGGAATGAGCTTACCGACCAATGCTTCCTGCTGAGTCTGACTACCCACACCTGCTGCTGCCGAGTCACCAACGATCATAAGATTAAACGTCTTAGCATCTTGCGTTGATAGCTCATGATTCGCTTGAGGCAGCTCAATCACGCCATGCCTTTCGCCATGTGGTTCAGGTAGGCGAACGGTATCACGTTTAATTCTACGACCTTGATAGAGGTAAACAGGAGCAAATAAAACGTCTTTTGCGACCGATGTCAGTTTACTGGTATCTACCATCCCGCGCGTTCCCTAATTGTCGTGAGACTGTCCTCAATTAATAATTGACCATCGACATAGATATCGCGTAATAGGTTGTCAGCAGGTTCGTTCATCTCATTTTCTTTGACAGTGTTTAGCTGGCCATTATCACCTTTTACCAGTGCCAGTCGTCCTTTTTTCGAGCGTTTCGAGCGGCTGGTAACAGGGTCTTTATAAATGTCTTTCCATGTGCCATCGATACGGATAGCACTAGATTTCATCGCCCAGCTCATGGTGTCACGGTTGACTTGCTGCAATAGGCCACCGCCCATGCCAAACGTCACGTTTTCTATGCTAAAGCCTGCTTTGATTACCACATCAATAATTTTGCTTAAGCTTTGCGGGCTGATGCCATCACCTTGGATGATACGCACATAGTCAGGCAGTACTTTGTAGCCTTTGCTGTTTACGGTCGTACCGAACTTCACTGCCAAGCGCTCTAACGCTTCACGGACGACTTTGGTAGGCTCGCCGCTGTCTGGTCTGATGACCAAGGTGCCACCCATATTTTTGACTTCGTCTTTCAGAGCATCGCCCCAGATATTGTCGATGGCATTCCACAAGTCATAGCTATCAGATACGACCGAAAAGGCTTTGTCTTCACCGCCGAACTGCTCGATCATATTGTGAAAAGCAGCAGTTTCGCCATCACGTCCCCATGCCGTCATCGTACTGTGCTCAGCCGCTGGGATAGAGAACGCAGGCATATCGTCACTCATTTTATACCAACGACTAGCCGCAACAAGCGCTGTCATCGAGTCGGTACCAGCAAAGTTGACTAAATGAGCTAAGCTACCAAGTGCAACGGTTTCTTGGCTTGATGCCCCGCGCGAGCCAAAGTCATGCAAGCGAAAAGGCAGCGATTCTGTATTGTCTGCTGACTTCTCTAATGCTTGACGGATAATATCTTTGCAGTAGTGAGAAACACTGGCGACCGTGGATGGATACCAAATCGCACGCAATAGCGCTGTTTCGATATAGCTAGGTAGCCAATAAAACTCAGGATCAGTATTGATCACTTGGCAGACTACATTAGATACTGGCACGATGCTGCCTTCTGGTACGGCTTGAATACGCAGTGGCAAGTAGCCGTCGTGTTTTTCAATCAAATGTTCCCAGCCTGCACGGTTAAAGGTTAAGCCATGCGCTTGAATAACCTTTTCGGCTTCATCGATATCTTGATGTGTAATAGGCGTACTTAGGTACTCTTTGATAAAGGCTTGCAAACCAAAGAACACCACATCGTAGTCGCCTTTGCGCGCTTCAATGTAGCTTGACAGATATTCACTACCGCTCGGGTATTGCACCCAATGTGAGGTCTTATAGCTGTCACTATTTAAGATTAAATTGTTTAGATTACTGGTATACATCACAGAACTCCTCTGCTTTGAAATGCCGCAGCTGCTTTACTGAAAGAACAGTAGCGGCGGTTGATTGCCGTCTATCGGCATTGATATCAAGTTATTAGTGTATTGATATTATGTTGTTATCGCATTAGTACAACGCTGTCACTAAAAATCATAGAACAAATAGTGCGATATTTAGTGATAACTGTTTTGATAATAATTTGCCCAAGTAGCGATTAGAAAAGCCGCAAAAAAAACGATTAGAAATGAACTATAAGCCAACCATTTTAGTAATAATCGCATAGTGATCTTCAAACATCATTTTAGCATCGAGCTCTGCCAGTGGTAGCCAAAATGCTTTGGTTGCATCATCGCCACCTTTTACTTTTGGCAAACCTTTTGGATCGTTCTTGAGCTGAAAATAAAATGCTTGGGTAATGGTGCGACCACGGGCTGAGCGATACGGGTCGTCAAAGGTATGCTGGCTATGGCATGAGCCACGTAATACTGGTTCAGGTACCTTGAGGCGAGTCTCTTCACGTAGCTCACGGATACAAGCATCAAACAGTGTCTCTTTTGGATTCAAAAATCCACCCGGCAGCGCCCACAATCCGCGTCCTGGCATACTGCGTCGTTCAACCAGCAGAATGTGCCCTGACTGTACAATCAGTGCATCGGCAGTCATAAAGGTAGGCGGATAAGGCGCTGACTCCCACTGTCTTTTATATTTATCGATGAAGTCTGCTTCTTCATGCAGCTGATGATAGTCGTCAGTTTGTTTGAATGCATCGAGGACGTTGCGCGTCGACTCAGGCGTACGCTCAGGTGTTGGCGTAGCCCCCATCAGGTAGCTGTCACGAATCGGTGTGGCTGATAAGTTGTGATAATTAGGCACTGACACAGAGTCCCAGTTGGGGAACAATGACAGATAGTAAGATGAGCTGTCTTTTGAATGACCAATCAGACCGATATCGCTCTGCAAGTCACCAGTGACAGATTTTACGCCTGCCTGCACATACTGGAGCCAGCGGGTGTCGTTGTAGAGCGCATCGTCTAAGCCAACACAGTGTATGCGTGCAGCTTTTTCGTCAGAGTAGGCACCTTTGATCATCGCTGCACGTTCAGCGACACTAAATGGATTGCGTAAGCTACGTGGTAGGTTGGCTGAGCCAATCAGCATAATCACTTCGTCTGAGCGTTTTAGCGCCTCATCGATGACGGCTTTGTGGCCAGCATGAAATGGCTGAAAGCGTCCGATAAAGACTAGATAACGATAATGTTTACTGCCTTTTTGATCTAGGTGTTGCTGATCTGACTGTTGCTCTGATAATTCACTCATAGACGCCAACTTCCTACGACTTATTTTTATTGATTAAAAATTGATGACGCTAATACTGACACAGCCTATGACTTGCTGACAAGTACAAAGATGTTTAGGGGTGTGTCATAATCAACATCGTCTAATCGGTATATTTACTTTAACCAGTATGCTTCTCTATCCACGCTGTCACTGTCGGCCAAATCTCTGTAGCAGCATTGCGACTAATCATAATGCGGCTGTGCGTATAGTCATCTAAGTCTCCATTACTGAGCGAGTATTCTCGAAAGACATTTGCGGAGTTATTAAAGCCATCAAAAAACAAACGACAGCCGCGAGTAGGGGATATGAAGTTATCACCTTTCGCACTAATAGAATAAATAGGAATAGTAATTTTTGGCATGTGATGTCGATAATCGATAAAGTCATCGCCAGTATTTGTTTGCTGATGAATGCTTTTGTTTACTTCATCTATATTCGTCTCATTTATATCAAAACTAGACTTTTTCAAAAAGCTGCTTTTAAAGTTTTTGCGCAAATTCCAATCGTACCATTGGGTCATCGTATAGTAGCTTTCGTTAAATGGGCCTACCTTGAATTGCTTAGCTGGTATAAAGCCGACCAGCCGCGTAACTATCTTGGCTGAAAGGATTTTCGCGTAGCTGGTCGAATCTTTTATCGCACCAAAAGCTTGGCAGGCAAACATGCTGATGCTATTGACCTTATTGATATAGCTTGGGTTTTGGACGAGAAACATGGTCAAACCAACACCGCCGCCACTATGAGTAACGCAGTGCAGATTATCGAGCTTTAATTCTTCAAAGAAATAGCGAAAAGTCGCCTCATAGTCGTAAGTGGCGACAGTCTCAAAGTTGAACTTTTCTTTCGATAGAGAGCTATCACCATGACCGCGCCACTCCATGATGTAGCAGTGATGGCCAAGTCCTGCAAGATATTCGGCAATTTTAAGGCAAGTTTGCTTGTCAGAAAACGTACCATGCGTCAGGAATATGTTTTGCGGTGTGATATTAGGCAGGTTGTTTTCTGATGTGTTAGCTATCGTACCGTCTTCTGCAGTATCAACTACTTTCCAAACAGCAATTTTCTCATCATCCTTGGTAGTTACTAGGTGCAACGTCCGTGTCATCATAAAAAAGATCCTATCTCAACAATATATAGTTTTTATATAAGGCGATTAAAAACTTCCATGCTTATAAAGCCAGTGTGCAAAATCATTCAAATTATCAATACTACGTCAAAACCAGTTGACGTGCTCGGACCAGATGTGAACGGTATGGCATATTGAAAACGCCGAGTACGCTTGATAAATGATATGACTGTCTTTATATAGAGAATAACTTGGCAGCCAACACAAGAAACAGGCACGTTTGTTTTATATTGTTCAAATAAGAAGCTACCTTGCTAACTGCCAGCATCATTGGAAAAATCAATGACAACCATTTATAGAGGTCTCGAGTCAATTCACAGTAGCGTGGTCGGAATTGATGCTTGATTGCGGTATAATGACTGCTATAGACGGATCAAACTTGATACTCATGTCGGCCAATGTCATACAATAATAAATCGCAATCATGGCTAGTCTGCATGTCTTATATAAGCCGTAAATATTTTGAAAATCCAAATTCACGACACAGTAGCCATAATAGATATAGCGTTTGTGTCATAGCGTATAGGAAACATTATGAGTGACCAAAACCAAGCTGATAACCAATTAGACCAAACTGCTGGCTATGAATCAGCCCTAGATACCGAGCAAGTCGAAGCAAAAAGCAACATCACTATTACTGAGTCAGCTCAAGGCTATTTGGCAGATTTATTGTCTAAACAAGATACCGATGGCATCGGTGTACGTATCTTTGTTGAACATCCTGGTACACCACGTGCAGAGTGTTGCATGGCTTATAACCAACCAGGTGAAGAAGATAGCGCTGATTTGCGGTTTACTTACGAGAAGTTTTCTGCCTTTATCGAGGCAGCGTCAGTACCTTATTTAGAAGATGCGGTCATCGATTATAATAAAGACCGTTTTGGTGGGCAACTGACTTTCCGCGCGCCGAACTCTAAAGTACCTAAAGTAGGCGCTGATGCTAGTGTCGAAGAACGCATCAACTACGTATTGCAGTCTGAGATCAACCCTGGTTTGGCAGCGCATGGCGGGGACGTACAATTGCTTGAGCTCATCGATGAAGAAGGCATTGGTCTAACAGCTGTATTGAAATTTGGCGGCGGTTGCCAAGGGTGTTCAGCCGTTGATATGACTTTGCGTCAAGGCGTTGAAGTACAGCTTAAACAGCAAATTCCAGAGCTAACGCAAGTGGTTGATGATACTGACCATACTCGTACAGAAAACGCTTATTATAAATAGAAGCGCGTTCGCCATCTGAAAACGGAATGGCTAAGTAACAGCTTTAGCATTATATTTAATAAAAAAGTCGAGTTCTGATGAACTTGGCTTTTTTTATTGCTATGATTTGGTAGATGGTTTTTTTAAGATAGCTTTTTTAAGGTGATTTTTCTAAAGTAGTTTTCGAGTAGTGTCTCGTTAATCAATAATGTTTTATTAATATAAAGGAATGTACTATGAGTGATGGACAAGCAGACCAACAGACAGCCCAAACATCAGCAACCCCTCAACATCTTGAGACTTTGGCAATTCATGCTGGCTATAGTGTAGAACCAACAACCAAGTCAGTTGCTGTGCCTATTTATCATACCAGTTCATATGCGTTTGATAACACTCAGCATGGTGCAGATTTATTTGATCTAAAGGTCGCAGGCAACATCTATACTCGTATCATGAACCCGACCAATGCTGTGTTAGAAGAGCGAGTTGCGGCGTTAGAAGGTGGTATCGGTGCGCTTGCCGTCGCATCTGGTATGGCTGCCATCACTTATGCCATCCAGACGATTTGTGAAGCAGGCGATAATATCGTCGCTGTATCAACACTATACGGTGGTACTTATAATTTATTTGCTCATGCCTTACCGCGTCAAGGTATCGAGGTGCGTTTCTTTGATCATAAAGATCCAGAAGCCATTCGTGACTTAATTGATGACAAAACTAAAATGGTTTTTGCAGAGAGTATCGGTAACCCACTAGGTAATATCGTTGATATTCAAGCGCTCAGTGATGTCGCTCATGAATACGGTGTGCCTGTTGTGATTGATAATACGGTGGCGACGCCTGCGCTATGCCGTCCATTTGAGTTTGGTGCAGATATCGTCATTCACTCATTGACCAAGTATATGAGCGGGACGGGTACGTCAATCGGTGGTGCGATTGTTGATAGTGGTAAATTTGCTTGGGGCGATTATCCTGAACGTTTCCCACTCTTGAACACGCCAGATCAAAGCTATCACGGGGTGAATTTTGTCAAAGACGTAGGCGCGCCAGCCTTTATCGCTCGTGCTCGTGTGGCTCCGCTACGCAACACTGGTGCAGCACTTAGCCCGCTCAATGCTTTTGGTATCTTGCAAGGTATGGAAACGCTAAGTCTGCGTATGGAGCGGCATGTGCAAAACGCTCAAGCCATCGCAGAATATCTGCGTGACCATGACAAAGTTGCTTGGGTCAAGTACGCAGGTCTGTCTGACCACCCTGAGCATGAGCTTGCTAAAAAATACATGAAAGGTACGCCTTCTGCTATTTTAACCTTTGGCGTAAAAGGCGGGCTAGAAGCTGGTGCGCGTTTCATTGATGTGCTGCAATTGATTACTCGTTTGGTAAACATCGGCGATGCAAAATCATTGGCCTGTCATCCAGCGACGACCACGCATCGTCAGTTGAATGAGCAAGAGCTAGAAAACGCTGGTGTGAGCACAGACATGGTACGACTATCGATTGGTATCGAACATATAGAAGACATCAAGGCCGATTTAGCACAAGCATTAGCTACTGCTTAATATAAAGAATATTTATTAAATTGAGCAGATAAGTAAAGCAAGTCTGAACTTTGAATGATACGAAAAAAAGCCCATATCAAATCGATATGGGCTTTTTGTTTTGCGTCCAACAGATGTGTTTACCGATTAAGCAGAGAGTACACGCTGCGCGATATCTTGATAATCCTGCGAAGTCAGACGTGGTCCAAACTGCTGAATCACTTGTGCTGATATTTCGCTGGCAAGACGACCGCATTCTGGCAGACTATACTGCTGTGACAAGGCATATAAGAAAGCACCAGCGTAGTTATCACCTGCACCATTGGTATCGATGACGTTGGCGACTACTGGTGTGGCAACGTCATAAACCTCAATGTCTGAACTGTCATCAGGTTTATGGGCGATAGTTGCCCCATTAGGGCCATCAGTCACAACTGCTGTGTGGCAATATTCGAGCAAACCACGTGCTGCTGCCTTGATTTGTTTTTTCTCCGTAAACAACTTCGCCTCTTCACTATTACAGAATATGACGGCAACTTTGTTACCTAGCATATTGAGCAAACCGTCTTTGGCAAATTTTACTACCGCAGGATCAGCAAAACTCACTGCGATTTTTGCATTATGAATACCGGCTTGCTGACGTAGTTGAGTCATTGCTGGTTGGATACTTTCAGACATCGCCAGATAGCCTTCTATATATAGCCAGTCTGCTTGCGTCAACGCATCAAAATCAACATTATCAGCGACAATCTCACTTGAGGTACCAAGATAAGTCTGCATGGTACGCTCGCCATCTTCTGTAACGGCAACCACACATGAACCCGTCACACCGCCTGTATGGATAGATTTGTCTGAGGTTGTGACACCTGCTTCGTGTAAGTCTCTGAGGTAAAAGGCCCCTTGATCGTCATCACCGACACGGCAAGCGTAAAATGGTTTACCGCCTAAACTGGCAAAGGTAAACATCGTATTGGCTGCCGATCCGCCGCCTGCTTGCTTTGATGGCTCAATTTTAGCCAACTTAAAATAGGCCAGTAGTTGCTGTTGCTCCTCAAACTCTGCCAAAGTCATATTGCCTTTGGTCAGCTCGGTTTCTTCTAACGCCGCATCTGACAGCATATACTCATGATCAACCAACGCATTGCCTATCGCCATTACATCGTACATCGCTTACCTCTCTTCAATTAATTTATAAACAGTTATCTTTGTATAGCTATCTTTATATTGTCAAAAACTAGTCAGCTTGTAATTCTAGTAGACGCTGATAAAGTGCATTCTTTTTTACACCAGTGATATCAGAGGCTAGCGCGGCCGCTTTTTTGACCGATAAGTCTTCTAGCAAGCGCTGTAGCAATTTATCATGAATACTGATGTCGTCAGTATCTTTTGCCACACTGGCGCCAGCGATGACCACGACGATCTCACCGCGTTGTTGATTGTCATCTGCCTTGACAAAATCGACCAACTCGCCAAGGGTGCTCTTATGTACCGTTTCAAACGTTTTGGTCAATTCACGGCAAAAAGTCACCGCACGGTCTGCACCGAATATCGTCGCCATGTCTTCTAGGCTAGATACGATACGATGCGGCGCTTCATAAAAGATTAAAGTTTCGGTACGGGAGATCAGCTCGCTCAGTTGTTTTTGACGACCGTGCGTTTTGGCAGGTAAAAACCCAATAAAACTAAATCGATCAGATGGTAGTCCTGCTACTGACAATGCGCCAATGGCAGCAGAAGCCCCAACGATAGGTGATACGGTCATGCCAGCTTCATGTGCGGCTTGTACCAACTGATAACCTGGATCGCTGACCAAAGGTGTACCAGCATCACTAATCAAGGCAACTGAATAACCTTGCTCAATCATCTCAATAATCTTAGGCGTTTGAATGGCGCTGTTATGCTCGTGATAGGCCCATAGTTTATTGTGGCCTTTTTGCTTGGTGGTCGTATCATCATTTTCGACACTATTTTTGGCAGGACGAGTCTCTGAGTCTTTTGCCTCGTCACCTTTGCTGCCTTTGGTATCAATGCCAAAATGTGACAATAGCTTACCTGAGGTGCGGGTGTCTTCGCAGGCAATGATAGCGACCTGCTTTAAGACATCAATTGCATGCGGTGTCATGTCGGACATATTGCCAATCGGCGTAGCAACGATATAGAGACAAGCTGGCATCGCAGTAGGGGTAGACATGAAAACCTCGGGTCATTAAAAATGACGTTAAAAAATACGAGTGCGCTAGTAACTACCATCATTGTCTATGGTTTTTCAATCAAATTGTAAGTCAGGAGATTGATAGATTTGAGAGCAGAGCGCGCAGAAGTGGCTAGTTTAGCATGTTGTGCTATGATAATTCTCAAATGTTAAGCAGACAAATTAACCTCATGCCGAATCATAAGCCCTTGGTTTTAACCTCGCCAAAACAACGCCAAGGTAGTCGGTTTGAGCAGCAAGCGTGTGAGTATTTACAAGCGCAAGGGTTGAGACTGGTGACGAAAAATTGGCAACAGCCAAAAGTAGGTGAGCTGGATCTGGTCATGATTGAAACAGGTTCAGCATGGTCAACGCTAGTATTTATTGAAGTTCGTCAGCGCAAGTCTTCGAATTATGGCGATGCGGCACTCAGCGTGACAGCAAGCAAACAGCGCAAAGTTGTTAAGGCAGCGCAGGCCTTTTTACAGCAGCACCCTGAGTATGCTAATTACGACTGCCGATTTGATGTCATTGCCTATAACACAACGAGTAGTTTGTGCCAAAAAAATGAGCGCTTAGACAACCAACCAGAATGGATCCAAAATGCCTTTATAGCCAGTGCATGGTAATAGAATAAATAAAATAGATCCTGCCAAATAACGTATCTAACCATAATTGAAGAGTAAGATTCGTTACCAAAAACCTAACCGCTGATGGCCAAAATTAAGTACAGTAGCGGTTATAGTCAACTTCTTATAAATCAGATACAGTATCAGCTTACAGCTATATCTAGCTTGTCACTACTAGAGCGTGTTTTTTAAATAAAGACACAGCCTAGATTAATATTTGTTCAATTTATAAAATTGTCACAACCATGTTCTAAGAGGTAAATAATGACACGGATGCATTTGCGCACTGCTATTTTTGGTTCATCACGCCGTATTACGACAGGCATTATGATTGCTGCCAGCGTTGTCAGTACAGGTTGCGCCACCAACTATCTGACCAATAGTACAGAAGGAACTTATGGTGTGCCAATGACTGAGCGCACGATTCCGCAGCGTTTGCTCGATCGTAGTATTGAACATACTGCCAAAATCAATGTGTACGGACTAAAAGAAGATTTGCAGCAAACCAGCCGTATGGGTATCGATAGCTTCAATAGCGAAGTGCTGCTCACAGGTGAAGTGCCGACAGAAGCGCTTAAAGCAGAAGTAGAAAAAGTCGTGAGCTCTATGCCAGATGTGCGCCGTGTTTACAACGAGATGGAAGTAAGTGCCTCAAAAGGTTATAGCTCAACGGTTCATGACGGTTATATCACCTCAAAGCTACTGGCAAAAGTAGCCGCGAGCGATGGTATAAGCGCCTCACAGGTTAAAGCGGTTACTAACAATGGTGCGGTTTATATCATGGGCCGTATGACACCCACTCAGCAAAGTCATTTGATTGATATTGCTAATAGTACCGTTGGGGTCACCGAACTGGTATTGCTGACAACTGTCGTCGACGATAGAGGGGTGAAAATAGATAATGATGACATCATGCATGAGAACAATTTGGCCAACCCTACAGTAGCGCCAGCTGCTCAAGATACTAGTGTCAGTACGGCAACACCTATCGTAATAACGGAAGAAGAAGCCAATACGACGCAGCCATCATCAAGCCCTTATGTTGACCTTTATCAAAACCAATAAAAGCCTTTAGTTCGCCAAGCGATAAAAGGAGTTAATCACAATAAGCCTAAATAGTAATAACAGTAAAGGCACGAGAAATCTTTAGCCAGTGGTTACTATATTAATAGTAAAACGTAGCAGAGTCAGCATATCGGTCAATGATACTAATCTCGAAAAATATCACTGGCCAATGGATAAAGTTTTTGCTGTCAAATAGCTACTCATTATTGATAAATATAATAGGATACTGGTAATGAAGGATTCACGGGCAAATATTCAACAAGACGAAGAGACGATCGCTATTGGTAATATAGGAGTCCATAACAAACCTGCTCATAGAAAAGCACGTACGTTGAAATTTGGCGGTGCAGCAATATTGGCATTAGGCAGTATTGCGCTAGCCACGCAAAACGCACAGGCATTGTCCCCATTGGCTATTGTCAACGGGATTACTTCTAGTGGTGGCGTTGGAGTGAGTAAAGATATTCTATATGGTGATCAGCCTTCACAAGACCTAGATATCTACTATCCAAAGCCTTTAGCACAAGCAATGAAAGCTCAAAGTGCTATTAATACTAGTTATCCTATGGTGGTATTTGTCCATGGTGGCTCATGGGAGAGTGGTAATAAAGAGCAATATGCCTTTGTCGGTCAGAGCTTAGCCAAAGCAGGTTATGTCACTGCAGTAATCAATTACCGCAAAGCGCCTGCGCATGTCTATCCTGACTATGTCGAAGACGCAGCTCAAGCGATTGCTTGGAGCGTAGAGAATGCGCCCAGTCTTCATGCTGATCCGTCACGCTTAGCAGTAATGGGGCACTCTGCTGGCGCGTTCAATGCAGTAGCAGCCGTTGCTAACGAGGACTTTTTGGCGCCTTATGGCATTAAGCCAACAGATATAGCAACCGTGATCGGGATTGCGGGTCCTTATAGCTATGATTTCCGCAAGTATAGTAGTGCAACAGCGTTTGGTCCAAACGCCACGCCTGATCAGGTGATGCCGGATCGTCAGATTAAAGGTGCGCAGCCACCGTATTTATTGTTAACCGCTGAAAAAGACAAAATTGTACATGTCACCAATACAGTTAAGATGACAGAAGCGTTTAAAAAAGCAGGGGTAACTGTCGAAACAGGTGAGATCGAAGGGGCCAGTCACGCTACCAGTATAGGCGCGATGGCACCGCCGTTACGCTGGGTTAATGACGTACGCGCGCAAGTGCTGACCTATTTGGATAGAGAGCTGAAATAGTTCATTATCTGACTATAATTCTACAAAAGGTTAGTATCACTATTTACAAGTATCATTGTTTATAAGTGACATTGCTTAAGTATCAAAAAATAAATCCTCAACTGGCATAGTGCTCGTTGGGGATTTTTTATTGTGTAGGGCATGTTATCAATTAGCACATTAATACATTTAGTAGCCTT
This sequence comes from Psychrobacter sp. AOP7-B1-25, assembly GCF_052376195.1. Lineage (NCBI taxonomy): Bacteria > Pseudomonadati > Pseudomonadota > Gammaproteobacteria > Moraxellales > Moraxellaceae > Psychrobacter > Psychrobacter sp. AOP7-B1-25. The sequence continues at coordinate 14,520 of NZ_JBQSVK010000012.1, read as the reverse complement.
AAAATGGTTAAATTTATCAATACTATAATAAAAACCTGTCAATTCAATGCTCTACTCCCTTATGATAGAAAACAGACATTATCGAAAAAGGTGTTAATTAAGATTGGTGCACACCAGAACGATGCAATATGAAGACGAGAGTCGTCATACAGCTTGAGATTCCAGAGAGCTTGAGTCAATCTGATGTCAAGTTTAGCTTGGCGAGTCAATCAGATACTGTGATAGAAAAACGTACCATAAGGCGAGTTACTCAAATGGAAAGACGTTAAAATTTTAGTATATCATTTAGCCTCTTTTATCGTCCAAGCAACCATTACGATGACTGTTTGGGCAGTGCTATTTATAGTCAGTGCTTATAGCCGATGCGCTACAGCAGGCTAAAAGCACCTGATATTGTATCCAGTTTATGTAAAATTGATGATATGTATATGTCATGTGCGCTTATACACAGACAGTGCTGTAAGATGTTCAAACTCTTGTTATAATGTTGCCATTCAAATAAAACCTATTTATATAAGACAGGATATTTTATGAGCATGAACGCTGACGATTTGATTGCATTTTTACAGACTCACTTCCCAGACGCTTTTATTCAAGCAGCCAATCAAGGCAATAAGTTCGATGTACGTGTGGTTGATGCCAGTTTTGAGGGCAAACGTGCCGTCCAACGTCAACAAGCGATTTACGCGTTAGTAAACGATAAAATTGCCAGTGGTGATATTCATGCGCTCAACATCCAAGCATTGACACCTGCTGAATGGGAAACTCAGCAAAAAGGTTAGAGATTTACGTCTTTTCCCTTTAAAAATATCTTTTTAATTTTCTCTATTTTCTACACTCACAGCTAGGTTGTCACTTTTATGGATCAGTTCTTAATCACCGGTAGTAGTCGTATCGCAGGGGAAGTCACTATCTCTGGCGCCAAAAACGCTGCTTTGCCGTTACTTGCAGCTATGATATTAGCTGAGACTCCAATGACACTGCATAACGTGCCGTCACTACAAGACGTGCGAACGTTGATTAAGTTGATCGCTGGCATGGGTATCAATATCGAAAAACAGGGTGACACGGTTACCTGTGATACTAAAACCATCGATAATTTTTATGCGCCGTATGACTTGGTCAAAACCATGCGTGCTTCAATCTTAGTACTAGGGCCGCTACTTGCACGTTTTGGCGAAGCCGAAGTGTCATTGCCAGGTGGTTGTGCCATTGGTTCACGCCCTGTTGATCAGCATCTAAAAGCGTTTGAAGCGATGGGCGCCGAAATCAGTGTAGAGAATGGTTATGTAAAAGCCCAAGCACCGAAAGGTGGCAAGCTACTAGGCTGTAACTTCTCGTTTGATATGATTACCGTCGGCGGTACTGAAAACGTTATTATGGCCGCAGCATTGGCAAAAGGCACAACTGTTTTGGGCAACTGTGCGTTAGAGCCTGAAGTGGTTGATCTAGCAAACATGCTGGTTGCGATGGGTGCCAAAATTAGCGGTATTGGTACATCAACGATGACCATCGAAGGGGTAGAGCGTTTACACGGCTGTGAGTACTCAGTCGTCCCTGATCGTATCGAAACAGGCTCATACCTCGCTGGTGCCTTGATGACACGTGGTGACGTATTGACCAAAAAAACATCTGCTCTATTGCTGACGCCAGTATTAGAGAAGTTCGAAGATATGGGTGCGGTTATTACGACAGGTGATGATTGGATTCGCGCGCAAATGAAAGGCCGCCCCAAGGCGGTTGATATTCGTACTCAACCGCATCCAGGCTTTCCGACCGATATGCAAGCACAGTTGATGGCAATTAGTTGTCTTGCCGATGGTACTAGTACGTTTATTGAGAACATCTTTGAAAATCGCTACATGCATGTCCCTGAGCTCAATCGTTTAGGTGCTTCTATTCAGGTTGATGGTCACACTGCCGTAGTCAAAGGTGTTGAAAACTTTACTGCAGCACCAGTCATGGCGACTGACTTACGTGCGTCTATGTCATTGGTGATGGCGGCTGCGACTGCTGAAGGCGAGAGCTTAATCGACCGTATTTACCACATCGATCGTGGTTACGAGCATGTTGAAGACAAGCTGCGTAGCCTAGGCGTGAACATAGAGCGTATTAATACCAACGCTTAGTATTGATTGATTTAGTATTAGCGTTTATGCATATTACGTTATAAATTAAAAACTCTCCTGTTAATAGGGGACTGCACATGGACACGATGTCATTATGACTGAGACAAGCAAACCTTTACCAACCAGTGGTTTATTAAACGAAGTAAACGATGAGTTTTCAGGTCTAACTTTAGCCTTATCAAAAGGCCGCATTCTAGAAGAAACCATGCCACTGCTACGTGCGGCTGGCGTTGATCTTTTAGAAGATCCTGAAGCATCACGTAAACTTATTTTTCCAACCTCAAATCCAAATGTGCGTGTATTGATTTTGCGTGCCAGCGACGTGCCGACCTATGTCGAACATGGTGCGGCTGATTTTGGGGTGGCGGGTAAGGATGTGCTGCTTGAGCATGGTGCCAATCATGTCTATGAATTGCTCGATTTGCAGATTGCCCAGTGCAAACTAATGACTGCTGGTGTGAAAGATGCGCCGCTACCGAATCGACGTCTGCGTATCGCGACCAAATATGTCAATGTCGCTCGAGCTTATTTTGCGAGCCAAGGTCAGCAAGTCGACGTTATCAAACTTTACGGTTCAATGGAGCTTGCGCCATTGGTTGGTTTGGGTGATTTGATTGTCGATGTGGTCGATACAGGTAATACATTGCGAGCCAATGGACTTGAAGCACGCGATCATATTTGTGATGTTTCATCTCGTTTGATCGTCAATCAAGTGAGCTATAAGCGCAAATTTGCATTACTAGAACCAATTTTAGATAGCTTTAAAAGTAGTATCGCTAATGGCTAATTATCCGGTGCAAGTCATTGGTAATATAAAGCATGGTTATACAAATTTTTAAACCAGTTCAGCAGGCTATGAGTGACGTAGCGTGCTAAACTGGTTTTGTTGTCTTAGCTTGCGAAAATATAAAATCACCGTAAAATTTAGACAAGAAGACGTCGACTAAGCTGCAATATTTTTGAAAGACAAACTTACTTTGCTTAGTTTTGAACCGTTAATTTTTAGCACTACTTTACGCTCAAATATAGGATTAGGTCATGCGCCAGTTAAGTACCCAAGATACCGATTTTGATAGTCAATTGACACAATTACTTGCTTTTGAAACCGTTAATGATGCTGAATTATTACATACCGTCGATGATATCATCGCGCAAGTACGTGCTGATGGTGATGGCGTCGTATTGGCATTGACTCAGCAGTTTGACCAGCATCCAGCAACGTCGATGCAAGAGTTGGAGCTGTCTAAAGACTCGCTTGCAGAAGCGTTTACCAACCTTGACGAAAAAGTAAAGAAAGCGTTAACCACAGCAGCGACGCGGGTACAGACATTCCATAAGCGCCAAGTACAAGAAACATGGCAGTATGAAGATGAGCTAGGCAACCGTTTGGGTCAAAAAGTCACACCACTTGATCGTGTCGGGATTTATGTACCAGGCGGTTTGGCTTCATATCCTTCTTCAGTATTGATGAATGCCATTCCTGCTAAAGTCGCTGGCGTTACTGAAGTCATCATGGTGGTACCAGCGCCTAAAGGTGTGCTTAACCCGCTAGTATTGGCAGCGGCCTATCTGTCTCAAGTTGATCGTGTCTTTACCATTGGTGGTGCTCAGGCTGTAGCAGCCTTGGCCTATGGCACTGAAACGATCCCAGCCGTAGACAAAATCACAGGACCAGGTAATAAATATGTCGCAGCAGCTAAGCGTGCGGTATTTGGTCAGGTTGGTATCGATATGATTGCTGGTCCTTCAGAAGTATTGGTATATGCAGAAGGCGAAGCACAAGATCGAGCCGATTGGCTAGCGATGGATTTGCTATCACAAGCAGAGCATGACCGTATCGCGCAAGCTATCTTTGTGACAACTAGCGAAGAACAGCTTAATGAAGTAGCGCTTGAAATAGAAAAAGCATTGGCCGAACTACCAAAATCAGATATCGCACGTGATTCACTTCAGAACCGCGGCGCACTGATATTGGTAAAAAATCGTAGCGAAGGTATGGCGCTCATCAATCGTATCGCACCTGAGCATTTAGAATTGTCCGTTGATAACCCTGACGCACTGCTAGATGATGTTCGTCATGCGGGCGCTATTTTTATGGGTCGTCATACGCCTGAAGCGATTGGAGATTACTGTGCAGGACCGAACCATGTGCTGCCAACATCAGGTACGGCGCGCTTTTCTTCTCCATTAGGTGTTTATGATTTTCAAAAGAAGTCATCCATCATTTATTGCAGTGAGTCTGGCAGCAAACCTTTGGCTGAGACGGCAGATATTTTAGCGCAGCGTGAGGACCTAGAAGCCCATGCGCGTTCAGCTCGTTATCGTTATCAATAATTGATTTTGAATTTTTAGCTTTTGCTTTTTATATTTATTTTTAATAGTCTTTTTGGCTAATAGTAGGATAATTTATGAGTGAGTCAAAGATAGACACCAGACTGTGGTCGTCTAAAGCGCGCAATTTATCACCTTATATTCCAGGTGAGCAGCCGCAACACGACAATCTATGCAAACTAAATACCAATGAGAACCCATTTCCACCCTCGCCAAAAGTGGGGGAGGCTATTGCCAAGGTCTTAGAACAGCAGGCTGATGAGTTGCGTTTGTATCCTGCCCCTGAATCTAATGATTTACGTGCTGCATTGGCACAGTCATACAACCTTGATATCAATCAAGTATTTGTCGGTAATGGTTCAGATGAAGTCTTGGCTTTAGTATTTGCGAGCTTCTTTTTAAAAGAGCGTCCGCTATTATCACCTGATATTGGTTATAGTTTTTATCCTGTATATGCACAGACGTTTGGTGTAGAGCTTGTACAGATTCCTTTAGAGGAAGATTTTAGCATTGACCCTGATGCTTATCGTCAACCTTGCAGTGGTATCATCATCGCCAACCCTAATGCACCAACGGGTTTACTACTGTCACTTGCTGATATCCGTAAGCTTGCAAGTGAGCATTCTAATGCGGTCATTGTGATTGATGAAGCGTACATCGATTTTGCTCAGATAGATGAAAGCGATGTAGATGCTCCAGTCTCAGCGGTGAGCCTAATTAATGAGTGTGATAACGTTATCGTGACCCAAACCTTTTCAAAGTCGCGTTCGCTTGCTGGATTGCGTGTTGGCATGGCCTTCGGTAATGCATCATTGATTGAAGCACTAACACGTATGAAAAATAGCTTTAACAGCTATCCATTGGATAAGTTGGCTCAGGCTGGGGCGACTGCAAGTGTGTTAGATACTGAGTATTTTGAGCAAACCCGTCAGCAAGTCATTGATTTACGTACATCGCTAACGTCGGAGCTAACTGCATTGGGTTATAACGTTCTACCGTCACATGCCAACTTCGTATTCGCCCGTCCAAAAGATGGCGATGCTAGCACTGTTGCCAGTGCGTTACGTGAGCAAGGTATTATCGTTCGCCATTTCAATAAGCCGCGTATTGCAGAATACTTGCGTATTACCATCGGTACGGCAGAGCAAAATGAGCGTTTGATTGATGCTCTAAAAGCCTTGCAAGCTGAGGCTAGCGTTGCTGAATAATATTAGATTGATAACCTAATATAGAATATTGATAGGTGAGCCTTTTTACTTATAACGTAAAATACTATTGATAAGTCTTAAGAATAAAGCCTGTCAACGTTATGTTGGCAGGCTTTATTTTTTCTTCCAATTCGCAATATATTTGAATTTTCTATCTTAGCTTCTTTTAGCCATCGCTGTTTGAGCAAGCACTGACAATAGGTTTCCTACTTTATCTAAGCATTCTTGGTATTCAGCATCACAATCAGACGCGACCGTAATACCGCCACCTGCCCATAGGTTAACGTGTTTTCCTTTATTAGCAGCATTATTCGACGAAGCATTGGCTTGCAATGTACGAATGAGTACATTCCATTGACCACTACCATCAAAATTCATATATCCCATAGTGCCACAATAGGCACCGCGTGGCGTAGATTCCAATTCAGCGATGATCTCGACAGCGCGTTTTTTTGGTGTACCAGTAATAGAACCAGCAGGCAGACTACCAAATAGTACAGCTAGCGGATGAGTATCAGTTTTTAGTTCAGCAGTGATAGTGCTGACCATATGATGCACATTGCTAAAACTCTCAATCGCAAATAACTGTGGGACTTTAACGCTACCAATTTTGGCATATTTACCTAAATCATTACGTAGTAAATCTACAATCATGACATTTTCGGCACGATCTTTTTCGCTATTGACCAGTTGCTGTTTATAGCGCTCATCTAGATCGTTAGTAGACCCTCGTGGCATGGTTCCCTTGATAGGCTTGGTGCGAATATAGTGTTTGTCAGAGCCACTTTCTCTAGTGAATGTAAAAAACAATTCAGGTGAGCAGCTTAACAACTCAAAATGACTGCTATCTTTATTAAAGCTGCTGCTTTCATTTATATAATCACCATCACTGCCACCAACGCTCATGTATCCTGCAAAAGGCGCTTTTGTATTGCGATATAGTGCAGGCAAATAATCAATAAGCGCTGCTGGATGGCTCACATCGTTTTTATACGGTAGTTTGCCCGACCATTTCTGTGTCAAGTTAATCTGATAGCAGTCACCTTGCTGTAGATAGTCTTGTGTGCGATTAAATGCTTGTTGATAATCAAGCTTACTCCACTGTGGACTCAAAACGAGGGGTGTAATATTTGATGAGTCTTTAAACTGTGATCGATTGAGATACTGATTAGACAGCTTTTGATCAAGCTCGTCTAAGTAACAGGTAAGAGTGGTTATAAGACTATCGTTTGTTTTATGACCGATATTCTCAGAAGTGTCATCAGCCAAATGAGTCTTTAACTCCCAACCTATATCAGCATGTGCTGAGGGTGTTAGATAGATATCATAATGTCCTAATGAAGCACACGGCTGCATGGCCAATTCAATCCTATCGGCAGGGCTTAGCTCATGGGCCGCAATATCATAACCGATAAAACCGATTAGCCCATGATAATAACTGGGTTTCAGACTCTCTTCTTTATTGATATAGGATGTGTCGTTATTAGCTTCTTGAGCATTGCTATAAGCAATCAACTCTTCTTGCCACTCTAGATAGCTCTTATAAGATGTTGTGCTAGCATAATTATTATTAGCGTTATTTACATCAGTAACGCGACGCACATCAGTACCACGGTAACTTTTAATCACTTTATAAGTATTTGGTAGAACACTAGAAGCTTGCTCATCATTGGGATAAACAGACCAACTGACTTTTGGAAGTAAACCAATCACCGGTCGACCATCATTATTAAGCCAAACAAATTGCCAGTTTGTACTAGCATCTTTATCGAGCAAATGACGCTGTAACTGCGGCATCAGCTCTGCAGCAGACAAGTCACCAAAACGCCAGCTAGATTTGCTAGCTGGCGATGGCGCAGAATCTGTCTGCTCAGTTGTATTGTGATTTGATACAAGCATGGGTTAAGCGTCAAACTTTTTGATAATTAGCGTAGCATTAGTACCGCCAAAGCCAAAGCTATTACTCATCAAGGTTTCAAGATTTGCGTCACGCTTTTGAGTGACGATATCAAAACCTTCAGCAGCAGGATCTAAGGTATCAACATTGATACTTGGAGCGATGAAGCTTTCTTGTAGCATTAGTAGACAATAAATCAGCTCTTGTGCACCAACAGCGCCCAAGCTATGGCCTGTCATCGATTTGGTTGAGCTGATAGCGGGTACTTTACTGACATCGTTACCAAATACTTTAGCAATCGCTTTAAGCTCAGTGATGTCGCCCAGCGGTGTACTAGTACCATGGCTGTTGATGTAATCAACACTTTCTAGTCCCGCTTCGGCTAAGGCTTGTTGCATACAGCGAACAGCACCTTCACCACTTGGTGCAACCATTTCTGCGCCGTCAGAGCTGGCACCATAGCCAACGATTTCAGCCAAAATATTAGCACCGCGTGCCTGAGCATGCTCTAGACTTTCTACAACAACCATTGCACCACCAGCAGCGATCACAAAACCATCACGGTTTTTGTCATAGGCTCTAGAAGCAAGTTTGGGCGTGTCATTATACTGAGTACTCACTGCACCCATGGCATCAAACATACAAGACTGTGTCCAGTGCTCAGCTTCACTACCACCGGCCAGTATTACATCTGCTTTACCCAATTGGATAAGCTCAGCAGCATGACCGATACAGTGTGTTGAAGTTGCGCAAGCAGAGGTGAGCGAGTAGGAGACACCTTGGATTTTTAGACCAGTTGCCAAAGCGGCTGATACCGAACTGCCCATTGTCTTTGGTACCGCCATTGCACCGACACCGCGTAGACCTTTTTCGCGCATCGCATCGATGGCATTAACGATATTTTCTGTTGATGCGCCGCCTGAACTTGCCACTACACCCACGCGTGGATTGTTATTGATGGTATCAAGCGATAGCCCTGAGTGCTCAATCGCATTCAGCGCGCTGACATAAGCATAGAGACTGGCGTCACTAAAGAACCGTTTCAGCTTACGATCAATACCGCTAGTATCAAGTTCTGATTGGTTGATACTGCCGCTCACGTGTGATTTAAACTCGTGCTCAGCGTAAGAGTCATTAAATGTGATGCCAGACTGACCTTTTCTGAGGGCAGTTGTAACAGTGTCTAAATCATGTCCGATACAAGAGACAATCCCTGCTCCAGTAATAACTACGCGACGCATATTCTATTCCTTATGAGTAACAATATTTCAAAATTGCCTTCAATAATCGTTTTTAGATATTGGCTCTATTATTCAATATTAAGTGACGTTGTGCTTTATCGCCATTGTATAAATCGTAGAGAAACCTATGTTCTGTAAATGGCTATTTATAAATAAAGTACAAGTGTACTGTGAATTATGGCACATGATAACGTATCAAGCTTTCGAAATCTTTGCACAAGTGCAAAATAACGACAAATAACGCTCATCATGTAGTGCCAATTCAAAAAATGATAAGTAAGCCTAGCTACTGACTATGGACGGAATTATACTTTAGATACAAAATTTGTGATTCTAATAACATTGTTCGCACTGACACCAGTTACGATAACTGGCTAAAATAGTAAATTCGTTATTAATAATTAACTATCATATTATAATACTAATATATTAAAAATTAACTCACCATATTAAGGACATCATGATGGCAAAGCGTAGCACTCTCTCTAAAAGCATCACCACTATTGGCTCTTTTACTCGTAACAATCTTGAACGCGTAGGAGCTATGATTGACAACGTAAATGCGAAGACAGGCAAACCACGCCAATACAAAGCCATCGATTTAGGTGATGAGGATTATCAGCAGGACTTGTTTCGTGAGCAAACCTTAAAGGCTACGCAGCAACTATTAGGCCCACGCTTTGCTACTTACGGTAAATATGCTAAAAAAGTCGTACCGAATAGCTTTTTCCAATCGACAGTTGATGGGGCATTTGCACAAGTGGCCAAACTTGCCGCCAATTGGAGTCAACTAGACTTACCTAATGAACACCGCTTTGCCAATATTGCTACTTTAGATGACGAAGAGCGTTATGCACTAGCTACTGATATTGCTAACCAAAACCGTGCGCTTGCGGCAATAGGCGGGTTGACAGGTTTGGCAGGTCTACCGGGTTTGCTTGCTGATACACTATGGCTATTGCTGGTTTCATTACGTACGGTTTATCAGATTGCTGCTGTATACAACAAACCGCTGACAGGTAAACAAGGCGTCAAAATGGCCTACGAGCTACTATCAAACGCCGATTTGAGCAAGATGCAAGAGAAACAAGCATTATTGGCAGGTCTAGGTATTGGTAAAGGCTTACTTGATAATGCTCAGAGTAGAGGCCTACATAGCGAGCTTAAAAACTTAGGGCTAAAAAATCAAAACGTAAATTATTATGCGGAACAAATAGACAGTATCGCGAGTCAAGTAGGAATCGATTTAGACCAGATCAACCTGTCATGGGTTCGTCGTTTCATCCCTGTTACCGCTGTAGCGATCGGTGTACATTATAATAGCCAATTAATCGATGAAGTAATCGGAGTGGCTCAAGCGACCTTTGCCCCAGAAGCAAAGCTAGCCAATCGTGCTATTACTGATGATAGCAGTAGTGAGGCTAAAGTAAAAAAAGCCAATACTGACGATGAGGAAAAAGGTACAGAAAGCAAAGAAGAAAACAGCAAGGTAGAAGAAGCTGATAAAAAAGAAACTGGCAGTGAAAAAGACTCAGACAAACAAACCTCTGACAAAAAAGCCAAGTAATAAAAGTAGTTTTTACTAGCTTGGCTATTTACAACCATAACGGTATCTATCTTAGTTTGATTGAGCGGTATGACTTGAAAATTAGGATAAACACCACCACTTATTTGTCATCAAGCGGCATTTAAATGTCAAATATCTTTTCTTAATGATGCTTGAGTTGGCCTTTTTTGTTTTATTTATTATGCTATTTTTCGATGAAAAATCTATAAAGTGATACAATAAGAGCCTGAATGCATATCTATCAAATGTTGTAAAGCGAAACCATTCATAAGTGGTTGAAATAGCAGCAACAACTCTTTATAATACACTGTCCTAAAAATGGGTGCCCAGAAATCTGCAGTTATTGTCAGATAGATGGTGCGTTGGCCCATTTTTTTGTTTTATACCAAACGGGAGAAGGATGCCTTATGGCAACAACTAACCAATTGATTCGTAAAGGTCGCAAAACCATCAAGGAAAAGTCAAAAGTTCCTGCGTTGGAAGCGTGCCCACAGCGTCGCGGTGTATGTACTCGTGTATATACTACCACGCCAAAAAAACCTAACTCAGCCATGCGTAAAGTATGTCGTGTACGTTTGACTTCAGGCTATGAAGTATCAAGCTACATCGGCGGCGAAGGTCATAACCTACAAGAGCACAGTGTTGTTCTTATCCGTGGTGGTCGTGTAAAAGATCTACCAGGTGTACGTTATCACACTGTTCGCGGTGCATTGGATTGCGCAGGCGTTAAAGACCGTAAGCAAGGTCGCTCTAAGTACGGTGCTAAGAAGCCTAAAGTTTAATAACTAGACGTTGTTAAATAAGCTTTTTGCACTACCCAATAACTGTGCATGGGTTTGGTGTCAGTAGTAATATCACTCTTATATAAATATATATCTGTGATTTGCTCCTAAAACATACCACCATGCAGTAAGGCTAACTGATAACTCACTGCTATATTCTTATGATAAGTAGTCGATGTTGTGAATGTTAGACACTCCTGAAGATAAGGAAATTTATTATGCCAAGACGTCGCGTCGTTGCTGCCCGTGAGATCCTACCGGATCCTAAGTTTGGTAGCCAAACTGTTGCAAAATTCATCAACCATGTAATGAGTGATGGTAAAAAATCTACTGCTGAGCGTATCGTTTACGGTGCACTTGAGACAGTAAGTGAGAAGCGTAAAGTTGAAGATCCAGTATCTTTCTTCGAAGAAGTACTAGAAAATGTACGCCCAATGGTAGAAGTAAAAGCTCGCCGTGTCGGCGGTGCAACCTATCAAGTACCAATGGAAGTACGCCCCTCCCGTCGTACTGCATTGGCTATGCGTTGGTTAGCTGAAGCTGCTGCTAAGCGTTCTGAAAAATCAATGTCTTTGCGTTTAGCTGGCGAATTGAACGATGCTGCTGATGGCAAAGGTGCTGCTATGAAAAAGCGTGACGAAGTTCACCGCATGGCAGACGCTAACAAAGCGTTCTCTCATTACCGTTTCTAAGCTACTTTTTAATAGTAGCTTGAGATTAGAGGCTCATGCCATCTAATCTTGCATTGTTGTTTATTCTATTGATTGCCGCCATCATTTATTCAATCGTATATAGGTTTAACTTATTAATGATTGAGATGGCGGACATCTATCAAGATGCCTCTCTAAAAGAACATGCTTCTTGTTAGAGAACATCCCAAATTTGATGCCGCACTATTCTTAGTATTTGCTCTTTTTTTGTCCGTATTAGGCTTAATAATCAGTAAGTAATATTACGAAGCTGAACGCTTTGTCATAGAGTATGAGGTAGAGACACAATACATTATTATATACACGACTTTTCCTAGGAAAACACTATGGCTCGTAAAACTCCCCTAAAACGCTACCGCAATATTGGTATCTCAGCGCACATCGATGCTGGTAAGACGACCACTACTGAGCGTGTTTTATTCTATACCGGTGTTAGCCACAAAATTGGCGAAGTACATGATGGCGCAGCCACTATGGACTGGATGGAGCAAGAACAAGAGCGTGGTATTACTATTACCTCAGCGGCAACAACTTGTTTTTGGTCAGGTATGGCTAAACAGTTTGACGAACACCGTATCAACATCATCGATACCCCAGGTCACGTTGACTTCACGATCGAAGTTGAACGTTCTATGCGTGTACTTGATGGCGCGTGCATGGTTTACTGTGCAGTAGGCGGCGTTCAGCCACAGTCTGAGACCGTATGGCGTCAGGCTAACAAATACAAAGTACCACGTCTTGCATTTGTAAACAAAATGGACCGTGTTGGTGCTGATTTCTATCGTGTTATCGATCAGATCAAAAATCGTTTGGGTGGTAACCCTGTACCATTGGTTATTCCAATCGGTAAAGAAGATGACTTCGAAGGCGTTGTTGATCTAGTAAGCATGAAAGCTATCTATTGGGACGAAGCGTCTCAAGGTATGAACTACGAAGAGCGTGATATCCCAACTGAACTACAAGAAAAAGCAGCAGAGTACCGTGAGCATCTTGTAGAAAGCGCTGCTGAAGCCAATGAAGAACTCATGAATGAGTATCTAGAAAATGGTGAGTTGTCAGTAGAGCAAATCAATGTTGCTATTCGCCAGTTAACGATTGATAATGAAATCATTCCACTTCTTTGTGGTACAGCATTCAAGAACAAAGGCGTTCAGAAAATGCTAGATGCTGTTATTCAGTATCTACCTGCACCAATCGACGTACCTGCTATTAAAGGTATTCTTGATGACAAAGACGAAAGCGAAGGCAGCCGCGAAGCATCAGATGACGCACCTTTCTCAGCGCTAGCATTCAAAATCATGAATGACAAATTCGTTGGTAACTTAACCTTCGTACGTGTTTATTCTGGTGTAATGAAACAGGGTAGCAGTGTTTATAACCCGGTTAAGATGAAGCGTGAGCGTGTTGGCCGTATCGTACAGATGATGGCAGACTCTCAGCAAGAGCTTCCAGAGATTCGTACTGGTGATATCGCAGCATTAGTGGGCATGAAAGACGTGACTACTGGTGATACGCTATGTGATGAAGATAACGTAATCACTCTTGAGCGTATGGAATTCCCAGATCCGGTTATCAGTCTAGCAGTTGAGCCAAAGACTAAAGCTGACCAAGAAAAAATGTCAATCGCTCTTGGCCGTTTGGCAAAAGAAGATCCTTCGTTCCGTGTACATACTGACGAAGAATCTGGTCAGACGATTATCAGTGGTATGGGTGAGCTACATCTAGAGATTCTTGTTGACCGTATGAAGCGTGAATTCAACGTTGAAGCAAACATCGGTGCGCCGCAGGTTGCTTATCGTGAGACGATACGTAACACGGTTGAACAAGAAGGCAAATTCGTACGTCAGACTGGTGGTCGTGGTAAATTCGGTCACGTTTGGTTACGTCTTGAGCCACTTGATCCAGCGGGTGAGACTGAGTATGAATTCGCTGAAGAAGTTGTTGGTGGTACGGTACCAAAAGAATTCCACGGTGCTGTCGATAAAGGTATCCAAGAACGCATGAAAAACGGCGTACTTGCAGGCTACCCAGTAGTTGGCGTAAAAGCAACTTTGTATGATGGTTCTTACCATGACGTCGATTCTGATGAATTGTCGTTCAAAATGGCAGGTTCTATGGCCTTCAGAAAAGGCTTCATGGCAGCTGACCCAGCATTGCTTGAGCCAGTCATGAAAGTAGAAGTTGAAACACCTGAAGACTACATGGGCGACATCATGGGCGATCTTAACCGTCGTCGTGGTTTGGTACAGGGTATGGAAGATCTACCTGGCGGTACTAAACAGATTCGTGCTGAAGTACCATTAGCGGAAATGTTTGGTTATGCCACGCAAATGCGCTCTATGTCACAAGGCCGTGCAACTTACTCTATGGAATTCCAAAAGTACGCTGAAATTCCAAAATCAGTTGCTGCTGAAATCATCTCTAAGTTCAACTCTAAAGATGATGACGAGTAAATAGAACTTACTGAAGGTGACAATATAGAGTATGTCTGTGTATTGTCACTAAAGAATACGCCAATAACTTGTTAAAAGACTTGTTATTGGCCGTGATTTTCTTATAATATCTGCACATTAGTATGTGTAACCTTTTAACAATTATCTTAATGTGGTCAAAATCGTCTTAATTATCGTATTAATATGAATTAAGTCTTGAACC